>JAGMEL010000067.1 GCA_023128195.1 Caldifarciminota bacterium
ATTATCCTGATCCGGAAATCTACACTAATCCGTATATGGACGGGAAAGGTAAATACTATATCTATGAAAAGACCACAGAAACAAAACCAACCTATACATTGCCTCCAAATGTTGAACGGGTTACAGTTTATGTCGATGATGTTCTTCAGGATTCAATACAAGATTATCATGTTGACTATGATGAAGGAATACTTGAGTTCAGGAAGCCTATTCTCCCCACGCATAAGGTAAGAATTCAGATTGAATATGCGCCATTCTTTTCAGCCGCGGAAAAATCATTGGTTGGTGTCCGGGGTAGTTTGAAACCTTTCGGAGATGTTATGCTCGGCTCTTCATTCTTTTATCGCACTGAGTCGTATCCAGCAGAACATATCAGGTTAAGGGAAGAACCTTTTAGCAGGATGGTCTGGGAGGTCGATTTCGCATACCCACAGAGTATGCCGTTTATGACAAAATTTGTCGATTGGTTGCCGCTGGTCGAGACTGAAGCTGAATCAAGATTGAACGTGAATTTTGAAGGTGCTTATTCTTTTTCTAATCTAAATGCTAAGGGCGAAGTATTTCTGGATGACTTAGAGTCTTCAACTATTATCACTAATGACGTTTCAATATCCAGGACATCGTGGGCATTGTGTTCAAAGCCAGTTGAGCTGAATACGGAAAATTTTGTTCAGCAGAGGATAATCTGGCGCAACCCACGCGACGAGGAACGTCTTCAGGCAGATGACATTTATGTAGATCCTCTTGATGACAATGAAGTCGCTGATGTTCTGAAGATAGTATATACGCCGGATAATACACTTTCTTTTGGTGGTTTAACCCAATATATATATGGTGAAAATTTTGAAGAGATTGAGAACCTGGAATTAATTATAAAAGGAAAAGGTGGCAGGATACATGTTGATTTTGCCCAGGAAATAAGTGAAGACCAATTGCGGCGTAATAAAAACGGAGATTTTGAAGGAACCAATGTATTGGATGATGAAGACAAGGATAGAAATGGTGTTTGGACACAGCAGGATGAAGATACTGGTTTGGATGGTGTGTATGGTGATGACGACTCGTATGTTCCAGGCGACGAGGACGATGGCAATGATGATAGTGATTTGACTGATTATACAGGGGGAATAAATGGAACTGAGAAGAATAAACTCTGGAATACCGAAGATCTTGATCGAAATGGAGTATTGAATTCTGAAGAAAGATATTATAGCTACTCTATAGATCTTGACGATACTACTTCAGAGCGTTTTGTAAAGAATGCTGGTTTAAGAGAAGATTGGAAAATGTTTCGTGTGCCAATCAAAGATTCACTGGAATGGGATACAGTCTATGGCCAACCTGACTGGCACAATATTAAATATGTACGCATCTGGTTTGATAATTTTGCTAATACCGAGACGCTGTTAATATACAAATTGAGTGCCACAGGTAGTAGATGGAAGAATTATGGTATTGTGGGCTATAAATTACCACCTGCCCCAGGCGAAGTTTTTACCCTTACTCCTGTAAACACCAAAACACATTCATATTACCAATCTCCGTATCCGGTCGAAAGAGATGAATTTGGCCAGGTTAAAACCGAGGGAGGTTTGGAATTTAAACTTGAAAATATTTTGGAGGGGCATACCTGTGTTGCCCACCGCCGAACTGATGATAATGAAGATTATCGCGCATATGATACACTCACTTTTTATCTGAATGCACATAATTCAAATCCCTTGATTTCATTAAGGATTGGTAGTGATACTTTGAATTATTACGAATACACTACTGAATACGACAATGGTGCTCCGGCCGACAATGGCTATAATTTGTTCAAAATATGTCTGCAAAATTTTATCGATCTAAAAAAGGAAAAACCAAATCCAACCGACACAAATACAATAAGTGATTCAATCTACACAGTTGTTGGTAATCCATCCTTGTCGAAAAATCAATTCTTTGAGATGAGAATAAAAAATCAATTTATTACGGCGCTAACTGATACGATATGGTTTAACGATGTTAAACTGATTTCGCCCCGGATAGAGGTGGGAAGGATTTTACGGGGCAATGGTTCAATCAATTTTGCGGACTTGGCTTCATTATCTTTTGCGTACGATGAATCGAATGGTCGTTTTAAAAGGTTGTCTGAGTCAAAGGATATGTCAACCCAGAGTGCTGGCCGTGGATACTCAATCAGTTCAAATGCTTCGTTAGACAAATTTCTTCCCACAGATTGGTCTTTTAATATTCCGGTAGGTTTAAACTACCGGAAGACTATTCAGGAACCGAGATTTTCAGTTTTCGC
>JAGMEL010000068.1 GCA_023128195.1 Caldifarciminota bacterium
GCAATCATATACAATCCATGTTTCTAAATCTAATTCGAAAAATTGGCTTTTCAAGAATACACTGGACCGGATATCATATAATCATGACCGTTCACAATCTTATTCTAAATCAGCACTCAACACTGATACATCTGATATGGTAAATCATCGTGCTACATATACCTTGAATCCAAAATGGGACTTTAAAATTTTTAACCAGGTATTTTCTCTTCTTCCTAAGAACCTGAGTATTAACGCCCTGTATACTGATAATTTAGTTAAATCATATTATCGCACAGATACTGATTCAGGTTTTAAAGAATCTGCTTATGGAATACAGCATAGAAAAACATTAAATCCCTCATTTTCAGTTGCCTACCAACCCCATTCAATATTGAATATGAATTATACTTTTAACCAATCGCGCGATTCTGTTATGGCAAGAAAAAGATTTGGTGAGGAAGTTAGTAGAAATCAAAATTTGAACGCATCTTTATCTAAAGATTTGAAAATAATCTCCCCAAGATTCACCTTTAATTCTTCTTACAATGAGGACCACCGTTTTGAGATTAGACAGAATGAGGATTTGCGTAATGTGTCGAATACCGGAAGTTTTGGGGTTGATGGCCAGGTTAATGTAAGTGGTATTATCAGATTCTTTACAAGATTAAGGGATGAGACAAAAGATTCGCTGCATACAACCGGTTCACCTGCGTGGTTTGCTAAGCAGATTGAGCAATTTGTGTCTTATTTACAAAATCCAAGACTTAACTTTTCACGACAGCGAAATTCAAATTATTTGAATGTCAAAGTTCGGCCTGAAACTAAATATCAATGGGGGTTGGTTGATTCGATACCTCAAGATGATATTGATTCATTAAGTTTTCCAGGACGAGGAATGATGGATAGATATGGTGTTACCTCCGGGTTTAATTTTAAAATCGTTAGTGCAAACGGAGAATATAATGGTACAGTGAATAGAACATTCGGGAGTAGTGGTAGAGAGAATAAGACAACTAATGTATCATATCCTAATCTAATTTTGAGGATATCAAAACTCGAAGCACTGCCATTTTTAAAGAAGTATTGTCGTTCTTCATCAATCAGCTCTGGATTCAACCAGTCTATTGAGGAAACGAAAGGGAAAGATGTGGGTGCTGACAGTTTTGATTTAACCTCAGATTCTAAGAGCATAAGTTTTACGCCTTTAGTCAGCTGGCAGTCAAACTGGAAAAAGGGTATATCATCGACTATAGAAATAACTTATTCCGAAACAAATTCTAATAGCTATTATGGCACTGAACCAATTCCATCAAAAATGGTGAATCGCGGAGGTTCGGCTTCTTTAGCTTATACGTTTAGCGCACCACGTGGTTTGGGATTACCTTTTCTGAAAGGTCTGAAGTTTAAGTCAAATTTATCAGTAAATCTGAGGGTGAATTATAATCGAAATATAAGTTATGTTTCTGATCTTAAAAAAGCAACGAATGATTCCAGTACATTTGGTATTAATGTAGGTTTATCATATAATTTCTCTTCGGGTATAACAGGTGGAGCAAACTTTGATTATTCACAAAATAATGATAAAAATAGTGACCAGAACACCCGAAGGGTTGGACTTAATATATGGTCGAATATAAATTTCTAAAATTCGTATTCGTGGTTCGTAAGTCGTATTCGTCACAACTGTTGATGACGGCTCTTCTGTTCATTATTTCGACTAAGTTGATTTATGCCAAACATCCTTATGATTACTTAATTGAGTTTTGTCGTATAGGTGAGAGGGTACCAGGTACAAATGGTCATAAACAAGCAAGAGATTTTATTATTAACAATCTTAATAACCCGGAGATAGATTCATTCTTTACGCGCGGCACATGGTTTTATAATATATACAAAAGATATTCTGGGAAGAATAGAAGAATTGGGATTGCCGCGCATTGGGATTCTGATATTGGATGTCCTGGAGCGAATGATGGGGGTTCAGGCGTGGCATTGCTTTTAGGTTTGGCTGATACCCTGGAGCTTAATCCGCCCGAAATGGCTGTCGACATAATTTTTTTTGATGGTGAAGACGTTGGTAAAGCTGAACTATTAGGTTCAAAACATTTTGCAGCAAAGTGTGTTAACAACTATGCATTTATTCTCGTATTGGATATGGTGGGTGACAAAGACCTGCAGATCTTTCAGGAGGGAAATTCAGCTAAATTCTTTCCTGAATTAGTGGATTCTATCTGGGATATCGGTATGGAGATTGCGCCATCAGTATTTATTCCGGTAATTAAATACTATATCATTGATGACCATATTTCTCTCATCAAGTATGGTATTCGTGCAGTCAATATAATCGATTTCGATTATCCATATTGGGATTCAAAGGATGATACAATTGATAAGTGTAGTAAAGAAAGTTTGGATACGATGTATAAATTTATTTTGAAGATTGTTTATCCGAAATACATCTATTAAGTGAAATTCCAAGTTCCAAGCACCAAATTACAAACAATCTCCAAATTCAAATACCCAAAATTTTTAATTTATGTTTAGGATTTTGAAATTAAGTATTGTTTGGTTATTGTTATTTGGGATTTGTAATTTAATTTACTTTTATGGGTAAGCGCGAAATATTGGTTTTGGTAATCCTTATCGCAGTTCTTATTGCATTGAATATTGTAAATTATGTTAAAAAGGAGAATTTAAAGAAAAACTACACTGTTTTGATAGAGGAAATTAAGGTTCAAATATCAATAAATGATGTTGACGCCGGTGAATTGGAAGATCTGCCTGGTATAGGACCGTCATTAGCAAACAGGATTGTGGAATACCGAAATATGCACGGTAGATTTGAAAATTTGGAGAATTTGAAAAATGTAAAAGGCATTGGAAATAAACTGTTCCAGAAAATATTACCCTTTATCAAGTTGTAAGTTAAAAGTTAAAATTTAAAAGTTATGTTTGAAAGTTAAAAAGTAAAAATTTAAAAAGGAGGTAAGATGTGGTTGATTTTATTGATGAGTATTTTTAATATAGATCAGAATAAAATTGACAAAGCAATGGAGATTATAAGGCCTTATTATAATGAGGTGATTACAACGCAATACATGCAGATGAGGCATGATTTTTGTCCGGCGGGTATGAGCCAGTTTGCAAGGGATATAATAATTGAATATAGTCGTGATGATATTATTATTGGTGATCAACCTGCTGAGACATTGAATGTTTCTGGCTATTTTTACAATGATGGCGATATAATTATCATCAATGACGGGGTGCTGAGTATAAAAAATGCTGATTTTAATCTTGCCGGGAATATTATTATGGTTAATCAAGGCAAGGCTATAATTGATTCAAGTGTACTCAATTTTATCCAGGATTATATATACCACCACATAATATATGTGACGGATTCTGCGAGCTTTTCAATTGAAAATTGCACAACGAGCTTTAATGGTTACCCATTTTGCATAAGTATTGAGGGAACTGGTGAATTCATAATGAACAATGTTGTGAATCAGGATTGGATAACAGCAGGAGTAGCCCAAAATGCCTCGGTGTTTCTTGATAATGTCGGCATTACCGGTGAGTGGTTATTTGCAAATGATTGTTATGCAGAATTCAACCATGTTGACAATTTTCTTACCTGGTACTTCTTTCATGATTCATCAGTCGTTGATATAACATTCCCTGATGAGGATACTATATTTGGCTTTTATTTTGATTCCACATTAAGTAATGTAGGTGGCATTGGGTATCATGTTGAGATAGATAGCTCAACAGATTGTATGTGGGCAACAATACCTTTAAAAGGGTCGGATGTGACGATTAATGATTCAAAACTGCGAGTAACTGGTCTTATGTTTGAAGGTGCTGATTCATTTACGGTTTCAGGGTTAGTGAATGGCCTGTTCTATCCTGATTATGTATTACCTATACCTGATAGAAATTATCACTTAATTAACACCTCAGTACAGACCTGGAATTTGTATCCTACTGATACAGCATATGTAGAACTTTCAAGCTCAATATTTGGTGAGCTGTGTGGTTTTAGTTCCAGCTATTCGATAATTCAGAATGCATTCTGTGATGGGACAGGCGGCCATATTGAGGCGAGTTCTGATGCATTTGTTGTGGTTTATTTATCAAGCATTGCTGCAGATGTGATAACCAAAGGAAGAGGTTGGTGTTTTCTCGGCTACTGTTCTATGCCCTGGGGTAATATATGGGTGACTGGTAGTTCCGTGATGATTCTTATTAACACGCAATTTCCTGAAGATCCAATAGTCACTGATACATCACTTGTTTTTGTTGTTGCAATAACTGCACCTTCAAATGCAAATACTGAAGATACTGTAGGTGTAATTGGTTCTGCTTGGATTGATACTGGTCCTTATCACCCTTTAGATTTTGATTTTTACAGGCTTTCTTATCGAGCTCTTGGCGAGTCAACATGGATTCCTGTGGGTGATGAAAAATATGAGGAAGTACGCAGGGACACACTCGATTACTGGAATACAGTTGGTCTTGTGCCTGATATATATGAAATCAAACTCGTTCTAAAAGATACTGCTGGTGATAGTGTTGAGGCAATGAAGCAGATTAGATTAAGAGCTGTTGGAATCGAAGAAGGTATTAGTAGTTACGAAGACAATTGTGATTTTGAACTACAAAGAATTGGTCCAAGATTTTTCTATATTATAATACATGACTCAAAAGCTGATATTCGGATTTATGACATACTGGGTCGTCAGATTAAAAAGATTAACGCCTCTGAAATTTACTGGACTGCACCCTCAAGCGGTACCTTCTTTTTGAAAGACAAAAATACCAAAATCACAAAGAAAATAGTAGTATACTAAAACAACTAACCGAACGAAGTAAGGATATCTTGTAAATTGACTTCTACTCAAATATGAGTAAAATGAATAAAAAGGAGGAATAATGAATTTACCTTATGGTGAGATTAAGAATAATCTGTTAAAAATGAAGTTTTCTACTGCTGATTTTTCAATTGCTTCGGTTCTTAATGCGATAAAAGTACATATTGATGTGATCGAAGAGATGGGTGTATTATTTCTTGGAGCCCAGACCGAATTGGTTGCCGGACCAACACCTGTATTTCAACCTGTACCAGTAATTGCCCAGTTTGAATATACTGGCAAAGGAGCAGCAAAGCAAACTCTGGAAAAGGTCTATAAAGTTATCTGGCAGGGAATTGTCAATTCATTCCCTGATGAAACTCATTGGTCTAGCGCAAAAGAGGCATACGCTTCCTTTATTGCAGCACAGGCAGATCTTTTAAGAGCACGCATCGAAGCCTCGCAAGAATGAACCTTGAAATTGCGAGTCCCAAAGGGACGATACTGCAAGCCGAAGGCGATACTGCGAGTCCCGAAGGGACGATACTGCGAATTCCGTTCCTTCTATGAAAGGACGGGAGGATACTGCATTAAAATATGATTAGTATTTTAATATTATCCCTTATCTCATTATCTGCTGACCTTCGTTGGGTTGAGGTTGACCTATCATTATGGCAGGATGGTAGGGCGGATTTTGTTTACCGGGTGCGTTGGAATGTGTTTTCTGGTTCGATGAGCGGATTCTATTTTCAGGAAAAAACAGTGGATCCGTATTTTGACTATGAGAATTCCTATGCAGTTGATGCCTATGGTAGAGAGTATCCAATCGAGATAAAAGACCTTGGTGATAAATATGACATAATACTTGCCCATGGCAAGAGATTTGGTCCGGGTGAGATAACCTATATTATTCATTTTGGTGGGGATCTGGGTAGAAGCGGGAATCTTGCTAAGACTGAAAGTGAATTTGGTGATTTGGCTGTGCTACACTGGGCACCAGCTCAATGGGATGAACCGCTTGAACACTATACTGTTTATGTGTATTACCCGATTGCTGTTTCAACCAAAGCTGTTAATCCTGATGATTATGGTTTTAAGACTGAAAAATTCATGAATGAGAACTACCTGCTTTCATATTTTGGACAGGAATACCAGGGTGATTACTGGTTCACTGTCCGAATCCACAAGAATAATATTGGAACACAGGAAAAAATGATGATACAACAGTATGTACCAGCTTCTTACTTTTATGCAGAAAAATTTGGTACGATTGAGATAACACCTGAAAGAAAGGAAAAATTCACCTTTCCATTTGAGTTACTCTATATGATACTTTATGTGGTGCCCTATCTTTTCTTTAATAATAAAAAGGCAAAGCAGATTAAAGGCGCATATAGTGATGTTGCGAGTTTGCAATGGCTGCGCAGTGATTGGATTCCGCCAAAAATAGAGGTGGCAACCTTTAGAAAATCCGGCAAGGTTGCAAAGCTCGATTTAATTGAAGCAGCACTTTTACTCGACTATCCGGTTAATAAAATTTTAACAATATTGTCGTCGAAATTAGAGGAAAACGGCATAATAAAAATTGCATCGCAAAAGCCTTTGAAAATTAATGTTCTTAAAATGCCAACCGGGTTAAGATATTACGAGTCAGCCTTTCTTAATGCAATTAAGTCAGACGGGTCTTTAGATGAGGCAGGATTAAAGGTTTTGATAACCGGAGTCGTTGAAAAGGTGTCAGCCAGGTCATGGGATTGTGATATTGAATCGACCAAGGCATATTACAGTGAGAAAATAGGTGCACATTCTCCTGATAGACCGATCGATAATAAGTACAATAAATCAGAATATTATGATTATCTGATGCGCAGAGATTTTGCACGTCAGAGATATTATAACAGGATGGAGTCGGGATTTGATGTGTATGCAGAGCCGATAAAGAGCTATTCAGCATTTGTGCGCTCTGATGCATGCCACAGTGCATGTTATGTTCATACAGCTTGTCATGATGCCTGTCATTCTGCGTGCCATTCTGCCTGCCACTCAGCGTGTCATTCTGCATGCCATTCTGCATGCCACTCAGCGTGCGTGAGTGGCGGAGCTCATTGAAAATGAAATTTCAAATTTCAAATGACAAATATCAAATAAATTCCAAAGACCAAATTTCAAATGACAAAAATAGAAAGATTAACGAATACGAATCACGAAATACGAATACGTCTTTTGATATTAACTGGATTGATGAGTTTGTTAAAAAAGTCAAGCCGTATATTTATGTTCGCGAGCTGGACAGGCTTTTGATTCTTATACCGAACCAGGCATACAAGTTGAATGAATCTGGCACCCGTATGCTCGGGTTTCTTTTAAAAGGACACCGGATCAGTGAATTTCTTTTAATAATCGGCGATACTGAGGAAAAGCGAAAAGAAATCTACTATTTCTTCTGTGATCTCAGGGCTGCGGTTAAAGGTTGTTTGCTTGAGAATGAGAAACGAGAGGCGATAACCTATTATGAATTTAGTAGTGATTTTAATGAATACCCAGTACTTTCAGAGATTGCTGTAACCTACAGGTGTAATCTCAATTGCGAATTTTGTTATGTTGGAGATAAAGACTATGGAGAATTGAACACGAGCGATTCTAAAAAGATATTATTCAAGATCTATAATGAAGCACATATACCCTCGGTTAGTTTTACAGGAGGCGAACCTCTTTTACGCCAGGATATATGTGAATTGGTTGAATATGCATCTCATATTGGGTTGTGGACTAATCTTATTACGAATGGTACTCTTCTAAATGCAGCAATTGTAAAGAAACTGAAAAAAGTAGGTTTATCGAGTGCCCAGGTCAGTATTGAAGGCCCGAATCCAAGAATACATGATAATATAACGGGTGTACAAGGATCTTTTCATGCAACAGTTGCGGGGATAAAACTACTCCGGGATGCAGATATTCCAGTTCATACTAATACTACAGTATCAAGAAAAAATCTTAATCACCTGGAAGGAATTTTACTGCTGGCAAAAAAGATTGGTCTGAAGAGACTTTCAATGAATTTATTAATTCCCTGCGGTTCAGCATTAGATAGAAAGGATCTCTGGGTGTCTTATTCGGAGATTGGTAAATATGTACTACAGTTGAAACACCGGGCAGAAAAAGAGGATATTAAATTCTTGTGGTATTCACCAGTACCAATGTGCAAGTTCAATCCTATCTCCTATGGATTTGGTAATAAATCATGTGCTGCCATCACGGGTCTTTTAAGTATTGACCCTATGGGTAATATTATTCCCTGTTCATCCTGGCGTATGCCTGTGGGTTCACTTTTGAAGAACAATTTCAAGGCAATATGGCAGTCATCCATGTTGAGCTATTTTAAGAATATTGAATATGCGCCAGATAAATGCCATGAATGTCTCTACTTTGATATATGTAAAGGCGGTTGTCCTTTGTACTGGAAGGCTTGTGGATTAAAGGAGTTAGATGGAAAACCATAGGTCTTATTTAATACTTGATAAGATTAGCCTCAGGTTGAGGGTTTTTCTTTCTGTTCTACTCATTGGCACAGGATTTCTTTTCCAACTGAGCACGAGGAATATTCTTGCAGGTTTGCCTTTTATTGTTGCTTGCCTTATTTTGAATTTGATAAAGGGTATTTCGATCAAAAGAATCAGGCCAGGCACTCTCAAGTGGCAGGAGGTTACTCCTAAGAAGATCGATGAGGTATTGGTTCAGTGCAAAAAAATAACAAAATTTCGAAGCAAAAATATGGGTTGTATCATTGCTATTATTATTCTTTTCATATTCGGTTTATCTTTTGGTGTGCCGTTTCTAAGTATGATAACATCCATATCTTTCCCAGTTATTGCGACAATTATTAATGCAATTATTCTCTTTTTGGGATTAGCACTCAGTGGTCGTAAAAGCGCGTGGATGCCACATGCACTCGATATAAAAGCAGAAATAGTGCAGCGTTTGCTTACATCACTTATTATAAAAAAAGATCCAATGCTTCAAGCCGTACCATATCTTGAGATAGGAAAGACTAAAAAAGGTTCATTTCCTAATGATACACGTTTTTTAATAAAATTTAAAGAAGCGCCGAGCGAATTTATTGGATTGCAAGGACAAATTTCCATTAATACAGTAAAGTCCCGGGCATATCCATATTTTTATATTGTTTTAATTGCAAAACATGAGTTTAAACTTTTTGAGAAATTTGGTAAGCATTCCCTGGATAAGCTCGTAATCGAACGTAAAAAGACAGCAGAGGTTGATGTTGTTGTAATTAGACAACGTACAACCAAAACATCAGGCTATCACACAAATGCTAATGTCCAGGATTATATACTCCTGAATGGAATTAAATTAACCAAAAATTTGATTTAAGGCATTGGAATTATTCAAATTCCAATGCCTTTGATTACACAGATGGAGGCAGATTCACACAGATATTCTATCTGAAATATAAGTGTTCTCTACGGTCAATAAGCAGGTCATTATATTGGTTGAACTTTTTGTTTAATGCTAAGGAGGGGTCAATGTCTACAATCTTCACGCATTCTTCTTGCCCGACCCTGACCAGGATCTTTCCCTGTGGTGAAACTACTTCACTCTGGCCAATAAATTTATTGTTTTTTCCATTTCTTTCTTCTTCACCACAGCGGTTAGCTAATATTATAAAAACACGGTTTTCAAGTGCTCGCGTTATCATTGCATCAGGACAATAAGGTGTAACCAGATTTGCCGGATGGAGAATAATTTGTGCTCCTTTAATGCTGAGTGTTCTCATTGCCTCGGGATAGATCCAGTCAAAACATATTAACATTCCCAGTTTGACATTTTTGTATTCAAATATATGAAAACCTGTATCTCCCGGCTGAAAAAACTTCTTTTCTTCAAAAAAGAGATGGGCTTTGCGATATACTCCAATTAATCCATCAGGTGATATTAATGCCATGGAATCATAAAGATGTTGATTGTCCTTTTCAGCAAATCCATACGCAAAGCAACAATTTTTTTCTTTTGACAGTGAAAGAATGAAATTACTTGTTTCACTTTGAACACCTGGTTCAGCGAGTTTTGTCACTTCTTCTTTGCTCAGAAAGGTGTATCCTGTACTGAATAATTCAGGCAGGACAATGATATCAGCGTCAACACCTCTTAATAGCTTTTCTACAGTGGCAAGATTTTTGTTCTTATCACCGAAGACTGGACTAAATTGAAGAAAACCAACTTTCATTTGTCCTCCGTTGTTTTTTAATAATCATCATCATGAATCTTCGTTTAATAAATTTCAAATAGCCCAATAAATTGGGCGACTACAATTTGATACGCAGTTCAATTTTCTTTTTTAACCGTCTAAAGCAGAACCTATTCTATGAGAATTGTAGTTGTCTGATTTATCAGACAATATATTTTAAATAGCTCAATAAATCTGATTAAAATCATTCTCAATTATTTACATTATAATATAATTTATTTGACTGTCAATATATAAGAAGGATAAGAGAGAGGTGGGTTTAAAGAAATAATAAAGGTCAAAAAAGAATCCTCCCCCTTAGATAGGGGGAGGATTAGGGAGGGGGAAAGATTTTCTTCTTACACCAATTTATCAGGTGTTATATAGTCACCGTATTTTTTCTGGGTTTCAACGAGTCTTTGCCGCTGTGCTTCCAGTGTGTCAAACAGGACCTTTGGTGTATCTGAAACCTGGGTTTCATATACCTTTTTGATACGTTCAATCTTTGCCAGACTTTCAGGGATTCGGATCGTAAATTGCTTTTTGTAATCTTCTTCATTATAGTCTTTGTTGAGTACTTCTTTGAATAAACACTTGAGATCCTCATATTTAGGGATACGACCGGTTGGTGTTTCAATCGCACCAACATCACCATTTGTCCGCAGTTCAGCCCACTTATACCAGATTTTCTTATCGGTTTTTGCATTTAAGAAGTTTCCATCCTTATCTTTTAAAAAGTAATTAACTCCGAAAATAAGTGGCGCTTTTTCCAACCCCTTGGCAAAATCCAGATTCGCCTGGATGTATTTGCCCAGGGGAATAGACAGAAAGTCGAGATTTGACATCAGGTTGAATTTTCTTACGCCTTCCTGTCCCAGTGTTGCTGCTGTGGTTTCAGATTCAAGGGAAGCGCCTTTGGTAATTATACCATGTGCCCAATCAAATGATTCCTCGATTGGAACCCAGGTATCTGAATCTCTTCCACCATACACCATACCACCGATCACAACGCCTTTGGGGTCATGGAGTGTTGGATCGAGATTATCGAAATTTTCCAGAGAAATAGTAAAGCGTGCATTTCTGTGTGAAACCGTGATTTCTTTACCATCTTTATCCTTTTTACCTATTTCCCATTCGCCTGAATAATTAATGCCTTTTGCCGGTATTTCACCGTCCTTATCAATCCAATGAACACCTTTTTCCGGGGTCATCAGGATATTTGAAAAGATTATTTCTGTCGGTGTGTGTAAAGCCTTCCATATACCAGGATCATCCTTTGAATTTATACCCATGATTATTCCAAACACGCCCTTTTCCACGTTGACTGCGCGAAC
>JAGMEL010000069.1 GCA_023128195.1 Caldifarciminota bacterium
ATACTTGTAACGGTAAATAATCTTTTCTCCTAAGTCGTGGTGGATTTCAATCATTTCAGTCTCTCTTCCTTTAGTGTCATACTTCCAATAATTTTCACAAGTCAACTTGCTTTTAAAATAGTTTTTGGAATGTACCAACCTATCATTCTTATCGTAAAAGGATTGGTCTTTACGATATAACTGATTCAATGGATAGTATTCATACATTTCAATTTCCTTACCGTTTTCATATTTCCATACATATTTACTTTTGATTTGTTTTCTTTTGTTTCAAGAACCATTGGAATCATAATGAATTTCTTCAAGAATGTTACCAGTATAGTCGTAAGTACTATGGATTTCATATATGAGTTTTTTCCCAAATTCGCCATCGATTTCTAATTTGCTGTATTGTTTAAGTAATATCTTATTAACAGTGTTATTAACTCTTTGACCGTCTTTTGTTCTTCTGCATTTCATCTTCTTCAATTCCGTTTTTCGAACCCATACATATCAATCGTTTTGTTACCCCTTTTATTGTCTACGTACTTGATAATTGTTCTTCAGATTTCGAAATCAAAAATTCAAGTAGATCCTCTTTATTTGATATTGATAAAAATTCTGCCAATGTTATACATGGTTCACAAATCATGCCAACATTCTCTTCTTTTGCATTTAAACATAAATTCTGCTTAAGCTGTTTATGAATTGAGGGTGCGGAAAAAATACCTATAACAGTTTGTTTAGGATGCGCTCTGCTAACCTTTGCAATATGATCTGGGACAGATGAAGCTTCTGCGCTGCTCCATTGAGCGCGTGTTCCTCTTATTGTCGTCACCTCTAAGACAATAATGTAATTATTTATATGAAAAATAATGTCGGGATATCCTTCTTTTCCTCCTAGTGCTGGTTCTGCGATTCCATACTTACCGGTCCGACCAAACCAAAATACATCATCTATAATTCCTTCTTGCATGAGAAGATTCAACAGATCAGAAAAAAGATATTCTAATCTGCCACCCTTCCTTCTGTTGTCAATATAGTCAATGCTTAACACCTTCTTCAAAATCTTAAGTTTCATTAAATATTCTCTGTCAAAACCGGAATATTTTCCTGAGAACATTTCATGGATATGTTGGAGGATTAATTTTTTTGTCATATTCTCAATAGGTACAGTTTTATTAAGATCTACTATGAATTCGCGATGTTCCTTTGAGAATTTTACTACTTTATTAAAAATCGGATTACCTTTTTTTAAATCATAGGCAACAAATCTATATCCCTCATCGCGAAAGACAGGTAGAATAAAGTTACTTTTGTCTTTCGATATTACATCGCTGCCTACAAGATAATTATCTTTAATCACAGCAGTAAGAACTTCATTACTGGTATTTGTTATTATGCTAATATCATGCGGAGGGTAAAGCCTATTTGGATTACAGAAGTATTCCTTCCATAAAAACCAATTATCTTTGAAATTATATGTTTCTGCATATTTGAATTTTTCAAGTAATTGTATTACTTGCCCCTTGTTTTTCAAAACAATAGCTGGCAACTTTGGTTTGGATGATTTGTTTGTCTCAATGTGAACTCTATTGCATAATCCTGTCGAAAAACATAGATATATGTAATACATTGCAGTCGGAGCTTTTACCAGAGTAAGTTTTCCTTCCTCTGTTTCTTTGTAAGCTAATATTTCAGCTTCCCTTCTATCAGGAGATAAGTTTCTGAAGTTTCTTATCTTTTCAATAATTAGCGAAAATTCGGCCTCTGATTTTGTATGGAATAGAATATAACCAATTTCCTCTATATCTAGATATTCAAGTTCTAATAGAAGTCTCAATGTTATTCTGAAAGGGAATACCAATATATTCTCACAATCTTGTTTTATTATAGGATTGGTAATAATCAACTTAGACATTTGCTTTTTAAAAACTTCTGAAATTTCAATGAGATCGCCTGCTGTTGCATATTCTCTAAGATTTTTGTGCTTTGGTGTCTTAGCTATATTGTGTTTGTTAATGAGTTCATAACCCACATCAGTAACAATTATTCTTGCTGGATGTGATGTTTCATCTAAATAGACAAACCCCAAATATTTTGGCAGATTGGCTAATAATGTACGAATTGATTGATGCGTTATTGTTTTTCCTGATACAGTTAATCCTGCCTTCCCCATTTCAGTGCTCATAACTTCCTGCTTGCCACTGGACCAAGACTTGTTTAAGAATCTATCCCATGTCAAGACATAGACCATATATATAGTTTGATGAACATTCCCTCTCTTTGGTATGTGCCAAATTTCTTTAGTGCGATTTGACTTAGCCATTTATTTTGATAAAATCAATTACCCAATCTCTTTTTATTATACCCCCTCTACCACTTCGGGGGATTCTTAAATATCGATTCTTAATGATGTATGAGAATAGATTATGCAGTTTGAAACCCCTGTTTATAGCGTAATCAATTAAAATTTCATGAGTGGGGATATTAATACCTCTGATTCTGTTGGCGCCTATGACCATCACATAGTGTGATTTGTTCTTTAATAACTTATGTACTTCAATAAGAGTACTATCCATATCCTCAAAGAATTTCTTCACAATGTGAGCTCTTTTACGATCTTTTTTGTATATCTGATGTAGTAGTGAATCTAGTTTTCTATGGCCGGTCGGTTTGGTTTTATGACAATAAATTTCTGAAGGTATAATTTCAGTACCAACTTGTCTCCTTTTAAATTTTAGGATATTAGAATCACCATAGTAGTCTAACCAGGCGTTTTCTAATCGCAATGATCTTACATAGTCAAACGCATTAATATAAGGTGGGGATGTAACCGCTAATGCAACTTTCCCCGCATATTTTGGTGCATTTATATTTCGTGCATCTTCTGCAATAATCATTGCCCGACCCAATTTTTTAGTTTTAAATGAGTCAATTCTTTTAAGATAAGAGCTACAGACTTTAGTAAAAGCTTCTCTAGCCATTAATGGTTTCTTTATAAATCGACTGGATACATATGGTTTTGGAGAGTTATCATCAGCATAAGAGCATTTTCTTATTGTCGCCGCAAAACACACTAACAGAAAGTTGTATACTTTTTTGTCTTTTATTCTTAAATAGACTTTGTGAATCTTCTCTTTCAAATGTGATAATTGAATGATATTATTACGGGAAAACCAATGATGAATATTATGTAAATCAGGTTTAAATGCTGATGGTGATATTGTACCTTTCTTGAAGACATTTTTATTAAAATTATCAATATATGCTATCTGTTTCTGAGATAATCCTGTGGTTTTCGTTTTACATAACAGCTGACTCAACTTGTCAAAGTCTACTCCCAGTCCATACCTTTTATGAAGTACAGCTTCGACCAACGTCGTACCTGAACCAGCAAATGTATCTAATACATAATCTTTTTCGTTGGTGTACTTCAATATTGCCCACCTTGGTATTTGTGGAATGAACTTACATGGATATTTAAAAAACCCATGTGTGAAATAACTTACATTATTTGTAGTTATCTCAAAAACAGAATTAAAGTCGACATCAGATGGTATTTCTTCTACTTGAACGAGTTTATTTTTCACTTCTTTAATATAATTAAACTTTCTCTAAGATATTCAACTAAATCACCAAGCTTTGAGTGTTGTTGAGAACTTGTCTCATTCCGTCTGGCGACTATTATTTCCTGCACATTGAATCCGACTTTATCTCCTATTTGAGCCAAAATAGCATCTGTGGGGATTGCTAAATTGCCGTAAGCTGAATTACCCACAACCATAACACAATTTCCACCTTTCCTGGTTCGTTGATATATCTTTTTTAATACGTTATACATATCATTGAAGTAAGTGTCGAGCATTCTGGGAATTCTTTTATCCCACAATTGTTGGTTTGATAGATAGTCCAGTATATCTTTCAGTATTTTAGTTCTGTGATTATTCCCTATTGTCTTAGCTAGATTAGTATTCAGGTTAGACGTCAAAGCATTTCTTCTTTTTTTTCTAAGCTCCTTATATGACGATACAAACTCCCCTATCCATAATTCTATTTTGTATACTTCGAATGGATCAAAACAATTGGCGTATGGTGGGGAAAAGATTGATATATCAATCTTTTTAATACCGTACCGCTCAAAATTTAAACATGAGTCGCACACTATTTTTGGTTCTGGTCCATGGATCGCGTTTGTCAAACCTTCGTAAATTTGTGCTACTTTATACTTGTATTCCTGAAAAGTATCTGCACCATCAAGAACTCTTTTCCTCTTAAGCCCATTTCCACCTTTCCTGTAATATGACACAGTTTCAAGAATTGATAGAAGACCCATATATAGTAAATCATGCACCTTTTGATTTCTTACCCTGTTGATTTTCTTCTTCAGTAATTCAATCATGATCAGATTTTTCTCACTAAATAAGTTTCTGATTATTTTGAGTTCATACTTACTAAAAACATCACTAAGATTTCTAAACTGTGGTAATTTAAAGGTTCTTATTTGCTTGACTTCATTCCTTGAATAATTCTGAGTCTTTATTTTAGTAATAAAAGCACCGAAAGGATTTATTTCGAAGCCAAACGATTTCATACCTAGGTGTTTGGCGGTCACTAGTGTTGTTCCAGAACCAGCGAAAGGGTCAAGTATAAAAGTTTTTGCTGATGTCTTACCAAGGTGCTTCAATATATTGAATACCAAATCCGGTGAATATCCTTCTTGAAAGTAAAACCAGTTATGAATGGGCTTTGACTCAACCTGTGAAAAGTTTACAAGGTATTCATAAGTGTCATCTCTATTTACGTTAAATCTTCTGTCAAGTTTTTTGTAAGCTTTGAAAAACCTCTTTTTTATTATTTCAGTTGCAGTGTATTTCCGGTCACCAAGTGTGAATTTTTGCTGAATCCCGATATTATTCATGATATTATTCATAATTAGTATGTTTATAGATTATAGTCTGTAAAACGAACCAGTCAAGCATGCATTTTTCTTATTCTTATGATCTTTTTACTACCTGAATCAAACCTATTGTTTAAACTCAACTGTTTGCTGAATTCTTAATGCATCTTCTGCAGTCAGTGTTGCCAAATACCTCATAGTCATCACAGATGACGAATGTCCAAATCAAACAGGGAGCATTCCATATAAACTTCCTCATTTCCACATACATCTAAGCTCTCCATACCTTTTTATTTCGTCCTTATGTAATTGTATCTATAACCTAAGTCCTGTCAAGTATTTTGGTAATCACAAATAGCACTCGAAGCTCAGTATAAAAATCAATTGACAAACATTAAAATTTATATACAATTTAGTTGGAGGAGATATCGAGATGGCGAATAATGCATTTGATACAATTTTCTTCAGTGGCAAGGGATTTTCAATAAATCTATGGGTTATTATGTTGAAAAAGAAATTGTTACCCATATGAAGAATAATACGCCCAAGAGTATAACAAACTTCTTCTCTGCCGAAAATTTAACTAAAATTGTGAGTGATGCTCAACTTAGCAGTAATCCTACAGAGATTGAAATATTTGATTATAACATATTAAAATCAAAAATATTGCTCGCATCGGCCGCATCTATATCAGATATATTGGATAAAATCGATCAAAAATTGGCTAAGCAAAATGATACATCTGATGTTCAGGGAGATAAATCTGCAATTCAAAGTATCTTGGATACTTTATTCAAATTAGCCAATACTAGTGCAGCTTCCTTTTTGGCATATACAGAGCAAACAATCGTTTGTGCGGTAACAGCGTTTGAGACCTACTTTCGTGACAGATTGGCAACAGCAATTGCTACAAAACCCGAAATAGCAAAACAATTCGCAGATAAAGATATTAAGGTTAAGAGAATTATTGAAATAAATTTTGATGTGAGAAAAGAAATAGGTAATCTTATTGTGGAAAAAAACATGAGCTTCCAAAATCTTGACGATGTTCAGAATCTATACTACAAAATATTTGGCAAAGATGTGTTTGAAAATAGAGAATTAAGTTATTTGAAAGACATATTTGAAATACGTCATCTGATTGTTCACAGAGGTAGTATTGTTGATAGATCTTTTGTCTCGAAAACAAACAAGAAAGCTAAGATAGGCACAAGATTTATGCTATCTAGAACAGAGGTTGCAAAAATGATACAAACTATAGAAAAAATTGTTCAGAGAACTGAAGAGATGGTGTCTCATAAATTAGGTTGTTGAGATAAGCAAGCGTGGGAGACGAAAACATAAAGAGTAAGTTGGAAGAAATAGTGAGATTAGAAAAGCCGGTTTTGGTAACTGCTGGTCCGGGGATGGGAAAAACATACACTTTAGCATATAAATTGAAGTATTTGGTAGAAACTAAAAAAATCGACCCTGGCGCGATAACAGTTATAACATTTACAAACGAAGCAGCAATCAATATGAGAAGAAGAATTAGCAATAAAAGATTGAAAGAAACTTATATCAAGCCAGAGTTACAGCCTGTAAACATATGTACTATGCACAAGCTCGGTCATGGAATAGTAAAAAGAAATGCAGTAAAACTAGGTCTGAATAGGAACATAAATGTTCTGTCTACCAACAAACTGAAAGAAATACTTATCAAGGATTGCGCACAAATAATTGGTGTGTCAAGAGAAGACGCGAAAGAGACAATCATGTGCAGACAGAAAGGTAGATGCAGATTGTCGAGTAGTACAAAATGTAAAATATGTACTGAATACAAAAGTCTCTTACGGAGATTTAACTACATTGAT
>JAGMEL010000007.1 GCA_023128195.1 Caldifarciminota bacterium
CCAACAAAACCTATTCCACTCAGTGCCACAATAGATAAAAAATGAACATCTACACCACCAATTTCCCTCTCTTAATGGGAGGGGATAAAGCTTGCCCTGAACTTGTTTCAGTGGGGGAGGGTGATTGAATGTCATAGACTTAGGACAAAAAGACTACAAAGAAGTCTGGGATCTCCAAAAGATCATCCATCAAAAAAGAGTAGAAAAAGAAATTGCTGATACCTTGTTACTTGTTGAACACAACCCGGTCATTACCATGGGCAAGAGTGGAAAACAGAATAATCTTTTGATACCATTTAAACTGCTGGAAGAAAAAGGCATTGCGTATTATCAGATTGAGCGCGGCGGTGATGTTACATATCATGGTCTGGGCCAGGTTGTAGGGTATCCAATAATTAATATAAAAGAGGGCCTTATTGGAATAAGACCTTTTATTGAAAGACTTGAAAACGTGATAATTGCGACACTTGCCCGATTCGGCATAAAAGGAGAAAAAAAAGAAAAGATGATCGGTGTATGGACAGAAACAGGAAAGATTTGCTCGATCGGCGTAGCAGTCAAGAGATGGGTAAGCTTTCATGGATTTGCGTTTAATGTTAATACTAATTTAAAACATTTTGACCTTATTGTTCCATGTGGTCTGAAAAATGTGACAATGACATCCATGCAGAAAATCTTAAATAAAGAAATTTCATTAGATAGGGTTAAAAAAAGTATCATAAAAAATTTTGGTGTGATATTTAAGAAAAAATTAGAAGAGCGATGTTTAAAAGAGATTATTTAAAAAAACCTGATTGGCTTAAAATAAAAATTCCTTCGGGAAGTGAATTCAAAGAAGTTTACGATCTTTTAAAAAAGTATAATCTCTCCACTATCTGTCAGGAAGCACGATGTCCGAATATGCATGAATGCTGGAGTAAAAAGAGCACCACAATTATGATTCTTGGTAAGGTGTGTACGCGTACCTGTAGATTCTGTGCTGTTGAAATAGGCAATCCACATGGACAGATTGATTCTGAAGAACCAGAACATGTTACTGAGGTTATAAAGCTGTTAGGATTAAAATATGTTGTGATTACCTCGGTTGACCGCGATGACCTGGAGGATGCTGGCAGCAGTCACTATGCTCAGACAATAAAAACTATTAAAAAACAAAATCCTAATACAAAGGTTGAGGCATTGATTCCTGATTTCTCTGCAGAAGAGAAGTATCTAAAAAAAGTTGTAGATGCTCAGCCTTTTGTTATTGGTCACAATGTTGAGACTGTTAAAGAACTTACACCTTATATTAGAGATCGCAGATGTGGTTATGAAAAATCCTTAGGTGTTTTGAGAATAATAAAAAAAATAAATAGTAATATTTATACAAAAAGCGGTTTTATGATTGGCCTGGGTGAAGAAAAAGAGGAAATTGTTGAAACACTGAAGGATCTTAAAAATGTAGAAATTGACGTCGTAACAATTGGACAATACTTACAGCCAACAAAAAAGCATCATTTTGTGCAAAAATACTACACCCCTGAAGAATTTGATGAATTCAAAAAAATTGGTGAGGATATAGGCATACAACGTATACTGAGTGGACCTCTGGTAAGGTCATCCTACCACGCCAGTGAAGTCTTGTAAAACAAGACTTTGATTACAGTAGTTAAATAAAGATCACAGCGATATTATTTTTTTCACACACTCTGTCATTCCGAGAATTACCG
>JAGMEL010000070.1 GCA_023128195.1 Caldifarciminota bacterium
AGGTTCACTTCGCCCATCTTAACATATCCTTTGGTATTCTAGGTACATAATCCTAATTTGTAGTAGGCCTAATTGATATGGTGTTCCTGGAATCCGGCGCGTAAAGACCATACGTGGTTTGGGTTGTATTTGTGGGAGAAGAAACGCTTTTAGCGGCTCACGAGTAATTGGTATGCGGTTACAGTCATTGGCTGTGATATAATTATAGGGATAAGATGTACTAATATTGTGTCATGTTATCCATGAAGTTGGTAGTAGATATTGTTGGGTGAGGATGACTAAGAAAAATGATAGGAGGGTCAGGCGTTGAATAAAGACAAATTGGTAAGTATAGAAGAATATGCCACTTGGTTTGTGTGTAACGTTATTTTTTGTGTATTGCCAATAGGGATAATATGGATTATAGGGAGGCTGACTGGATATTTAAATTTGTCGATTGTGTTTTCAAGTATATTGGCCTTCTTATTTACACTAATGCTAACCAGCATGTACGCTTTTTTCCCGTATCCAAGATTGAGACAGGAACGGATAGGCAAACAAATTCTAATATTCACCTCATTTTTGGTGGCATGTTTAGTCTTAATACTTTTTGTCTTGTATAACTTGATGCCAGAGCTAAAACAGTGTGTGAACACCAATATGCACTATTGGTTTATTCTTTTGATAGCTTTGGTTCTGGCGATTCTATTAAACCGTGATGCTATTGCAGACCGTATTCGAGAGAAAAGGATTGCAGTCAAAATGGCAGAGACTCTAATGAAGGGAGAGAAAAAGGGAGAGGAGTGGATTGAATTATTTACCGGGGAAGGAGAAAACGAAAATGGATGAAGTGACTATAAATGGCAATAAATTCATTGGGTTCGAAGTGACCCCAGTGAGGCAAAAGGGTAAGATATTTTATTTTGGTAAAGTGCCAGCGAAATTTTTTCTGGGCGCGTATACAGTAGAACCTGCAGAATACGATGTAGGTAAAGCAACCAGTCTTGCTAAAACATATAGAAATGACAAAGAATACGCAGAATTTAGGCTAGATATAGCACGCAAGAAAAGTGAGATTGATACCAAGAGTTTTGAGAGGAAGTTGGATAGGCCGAGGGTAAAGGAAATAACGGACTTTTTAAATAAGGATAAGTATGCTCTGTTCCCGAATTCTATAATAGTGATGTGTGACCTGATTAATGACAATGTGGATGTACCACCAGGTACTAAAATAACTGATATTGCTGACTTGATAGGAAAAGGGGAAGAGAATATGGCATTTTTGCAGGAGACTGAGGAAACGGATGGACAAACAATGCTATATATCCCCGATAATAGAAATGCTTTATTAATAATTGATGGACAACATAGAATAAAGGGTCTTGAAGATGCAGAAGAAGAGGTGATAAATAACTATGATGTTTTGGTATCTTTTATTGTTGGTTTTGATAGGGCGGTAGTAGCGAAACTGTTTTATACTATCAATTACACGCAGAAGCCTGTCAATAAATCGTTACTTTATCATCTAATGGGTGAATTCAGTCATAAACTTGATGAAAGAACTTTTTTACATGAGGTAGTTAGAGTTCTTAATGAGGTCAGTGACTCTCCTCTATATCAGAGAATTAAGATGCTGGGTACTATAGACTACAGCGCATCATACGAAATCAGAGAAAAAATGACTATATCGCAAGCGTTTCTTATAGATTATCTTCTTAGAAGTATTGATGCTGGTGCAAAGTTGGGGTTATATCCGCCCATATTCCTACCATACTATAAAAAGGAAGAGCAGCAAGTCGAAATTATAAGGTTCTTAATGAATTATTTTGGAGCTATAAAGGAGCTAAATAGAGGTGACTGGGACAACCCAAGGCAGAGCATTATATGTAAGACTATAGGTATTGGTGCGTTTATTAGGGTGATGTATCTTTTCTTCGTTAAGATGTTTATTGAAGAGGGATTTGATCGTGACATTTCAAAAGTAGCGAATGTGAAAGTAAACGATATTATGGGCAAAATGGATGGTAGTCAAAAGATAGATTTCAGCACTGATGGCCCATATGGTAAGGCAGCTAGTGGAGGTAGCCTTGACAAGCTGAAGGAGGAAATTGCAGAAAGAATAGACTACTTTGGTGGATTGAGTTACGAGGATTTCATCAGTGATTATAGGACTAGATACTTGCAGCCCTTTAGGGAGTGGTTAAAGAGATATGGGGGGTGAAGAAGTGGTTTCTGGACAGCTGTAAAGGGGGAATAGAATTTGAGAGTATTGCTTGTTGAGCCTGACTACAGAAGGAATTCACGTAGCATTAGAGAAGATATTAAAACGGAAAATCCGTCGAAGAAGAGGGATGATGAGTCTCTTTGGTATCCACCGATAGGATTAATGAAGTTAGCCAGATTCCATAAAGACAGGGGCGATGAGGTACACTTTGTTTATGGATGTGAAGGGGAAGGAGAAATATTCAACGCAACTGAATCTTGGGATCGGATATACATAACAACCCTTTATACTTACCATTGGGATAAGATAATAGAAACCATAAATTATTATAAAGAGCTCGTTTGGGGTGATATAGAGAAAATATTCGTTGGTGGGATAATGGCATCCTTGCTTCGCGAAGATCTGGCAGCTAAAACAGGAGTAAACGTTATAAAAGGAGTACTAAATTCCCCCAAACAGATAGGTCTTCTTGGAAATAGAAATATTGACCTTTTGCCGCCGGATTATAGCATTTTGGATAGTAGGATCTATGCCATTAATGATACCTACTACGCTTATACATCAAGGGGTTGTATTAACAGTTGTTCATGGTGTGGGGTGCCGATAATTGAACCAACGTTTTTCACTTACATAGATATAAAAAGTATGATGAAGAAGTTGCGCAAGGAATACGGAGATAAACCAAAACTCAAGCTAATGGACAATAATGTGATGGCATCACCTTTTTTGGGGAATATAGTGTCTGATCTAATTGATTTGGGATATGGTAAGAATAGTTACACAGATAGCGAACCAAAGAAAGCAAGG
>JAGMEL010000071.1 GCA_023128195.1 Caldifarciminota bacterium
GGTTCACCCTGTTCTATTGGTTGGGGGATTGGTTCATCTTTTGCTATAGGTTCAGGTGCTTGCGGTTGTTCAGAGACTTTGATGGTCTGAGGAGTTTCAGCCTTTTCAGTGGGCGACTTTTCCGGCTCAAACGGTTTTAAAACATCTAATTTTTCCGTGAGTTCATCGATCGGCTCTTCGGAGGTTTGGACAGGTTGAAGAGTTTCAATTTTTTCTGCGGTTTCAGTAACTGGCTTTTCTATTGTTTCTTTAGTAAGAAAATCTTCTAATGATAATATTTCTTCTTCTTTCTGTTCGGGCTCTAGTTTTCTTTCTTCGGGTGGTGGAGGCGCTTTTTCTGGTGAAATCTGTACAGGTTCTTCAGGTTTTGCTGCTGGTTCTAAATCCTCAGGTTTGTAATAAGTATCAACTTGAAGACCCTTAATTTTTTCTTCCTTTACTTCTTCTTTCTCTTCACTGAATTTCTTTTTTAACTCCTCTACCTTTTGTTGTAACACTAAATCAGAGGGGTCAGTGAAAAGGAGCTGTTCATAGATTGACAATGCATTAACGTTATCACCCTGTTTTTCGTATTCTTCAGCCATTGCGACAGTATAGAGCTGTTCTCCCTTTTGAAGTGATTCGAGTTGGGTGAGTTTTTCTTTTGCTGCAGCATCAAAGGGGTCAAGGGACAAGAGACCTTTATACGCTAAAATTTGTCCTTTTTCATCTTTTAAGGATGCACAGGTTTCAGCTGTCATTCGTAAAGCAATTATATTATCAGGATCGAATGTTAGAGTTTTTTCAAAATATTCTTTTGCCTGGGTAAACATTCTTTTGTCATAATAACATTTACCAATGATCAAATATGCAAGCGGATATTGGGGATGATGTTCTAATCCTTTATTCAATATTTCAAGGGCTTCATCTACCATTTTGTTTTTTCTGTAAGCATCAGCAAGTTGAACAAACATTCTTGATTTTGGATCTTTATTATAACGTTCACTAAGCTTGGTAATTTCAGAAAAATCTTGTTCCGGCATATCTTTCTCCATTAGATATAATTATATTAATCATATTATTGAGTTTGTCAAGACTCAGTATTGTTTATTAGTTTAAATGAATTTATCATAACTTTCAGGGCTGTAAAATAGTCGCTTTTGCGTTCTCCCGGATTAAAAAGCATACCATCAATGATATAAATTGTATTTTTTGCAACAAGGAAGTAGGATACAAACGGTCCCCCTGCCACAAGCGAATCATTTTGCCAAACACCATTCAGTTTTATACCCTTCATATTCTTAAATTCGATTTTTTCAGTATAAGTTAAATCTTTTAATATATAATCGCCATTGTAGTATTTGTTGGTAAGCGAGTCGCGTTTGTTCATTACGAACGAGGTGGTTAATTCTTCTTTTATTTTCTCTTTGTAGAAAAAGACACTTCGATCTGGGAAATGAGTATGTACAAAAATGAAGTTTTCATCTTTATAAGTGGAATCGAGCAGCCATCTTTTTTTCACATCAAAGGTTATACCAAATCTTCTTAGAACTTTTTTTAGTTTCTTATCGAAACTATTACTATAATAATTTTCTTTTACCCTTAAATAATAATTATGCTCTAATATTTCCGTAATCATATTTTTGTATTTTATTAATCCTGATTGAATATAATCAGGATTAGATACTGCTAAGATAATTGCAAGTTGCCCCTTTGACCATAGATTATTCAATTTAAATAGAGTAAAGGTATCACTTTTTGTAGCCTCCTCAGCTTCGGGATTCAAGAGTATTCTTATAAATTCATCTTCTAACGAACCATAAAGTAAGATGGTGTGGAATTTGTTGAATTTTTTAATTGATGTATCTGGTACAAACAAGAATGAAAATAACTCTTCCTTTTGAGGGAGATAGCTGTAGATTTGTAGATTATTCATGATTAAACTTGTATCGATTATTGATGATATTATAACAATATCTCTGCTTCTACCTATGTTGGGTGGTACCTTGGTGCAGGATAGAGATAAACCACCCAAAAGTAAGAGTAGACCACCAAAACAAAGATAAATGTTGTTTGTTTTAACGAAAAATTTATTCATATTTCCTCCTTAACCAATCCGCAATAATTGTTCTTTTGTTGCTAATTTAGTTAATTTCTTTTGTATTACATAATATTCAGAAGAACTTATTTCCGGGTCCTTTTTAACTAATTCAAATGCATCATCACGCGCCAAGAATAATAAATCTTTATCATTTTCCAAATCACCTATTTTTATATCAGGTAACCCATGCTGTCTTTTGCCTAAAATTTCTCCTGGACCACGCAATTGAATATCTTTTTGAGCAAGGGCAAAACCATCGTTATTTTTTTCAAAGAAAGATATTCGTTCAAATGTTTCGGGCGGGACATAGCGATTCAAAAAAAGAAAGCAATATGATTTTTGTGTACCTCTCCCAATACGTCCCCTCAGCTGATGCAGTTGTGCTAAACCGAATCTTTCCGGGTGCTCAATTAGCATCACGCTTGCATTTGGTATATCCACTCCAACCTCTATGACTGTTGTGGCAACAAGTATATTTAAATTCCCACGGCGAAATTCATTCATTATATTCATCCTTTCTGAGGTTTTTAACCTTCCATGAATTATCCCAACCGAGTATTCTGGAAAAGCATTGACTATTTCTTTATAAACCTCATTGACCGATTTTAGTTCCAATGTCTCGGATTTTTCGATTATTGGGCAGATTACAAATGCCTGTCTGCCTTTAGACAATTCTTGTTTGACAAATTCAAACGTGGTAACTTTATTCTTGTCATTGATAATTTTGGTCACCACCTCCCCACGACTGGGTGGTTTTTCTCTCAGCATAGAAATATCTAAATCGCCGTAAAGCGTGAGTGCAATCGTTCGAGGAATTGGGGTTGCTGATAAAACAAGAAAATCAGGATTTATACCTTTGTTCACTAAGGCAGCTCTTTGCATAACACCGAATCGATGTTGTTCATCAACAACTGCCAGTCCGAGTTTATTGAACAAAATCTCCTCTTCAATGAGTGCATGGGTGCCGAAGATGACATGTGCCTCGCCACTTTGAATTTTTTGGATTGTTTCTTGCCTTTCACTTCCTTTTATGCTACTTGTCAGAAGCAGTGATTTAACATTAAGTTTCTTCAATATTTTAGAAAGGACACTATAGTGTTGTTCCGCAAGTATCTCGGTCGGAGCCATTAAGACTGCTTGGTAGTCATTCTCCACCGAGACAAGCATAGCATAAAGCGCGACAACTGTTTTCCCAGAGCCGACATCACCTTGTAGTAATCGATTCATGGGTCGAGGGCGTCCCATATCACTCACTATGCTTTTTATTACCTCAATCTGTCCTCTGGTTAGTTTAAACGGGAGTGTTTCAACAAATTTTTGAGTCAATCTACCTTTTTCATTAAGTGGTATGCCGGTTTCGTTCATAGCCTTCATTTTACGTTTTGCAAGCATCAATTCAAAAAAGAAAAATTCATCATAGACCAGGCGTCGCCGTGCGGCAACGGCTTTTTCAATTTTCACAGGGAGGTGTAGATTACGTAACGCTTCACTTAATGTCATTAAACTATGTTTTTTAATTAATGATTGGGGTAATGTTTCTTGTATTTCAACAAGGCACTCATCGAGTGAGATTCTTACTGCTCTTTTTATATCCCATAAACCGAGACCTTCGGTCAGGGGGTAGACAGGGATAATAGACCCGTGTGTTTTTTTTGTTATTTCTTCTTCACTTATTATTTCGTAAAGCGGATTCACGAATTGCCCGCCGTGGAAAAAGCTGATCTTACCTGAAATTATAAGCCAATCTCCCACCTTAAGTTTTTTTATTAGATCAGGACGGTTGAACCACTTTAGGTTAATTGAACCAGAATCGTCAGTCAATCGGACTTTAGTCAACTTAAGCCGATTTTTTATTTTTTGTAATTCGACCAGTTGAATCTTACCGATAACGGTTGCCTCATCGTTGATTTTTAAGTTTTTTATTTTTAAAATATCGGAATAGTCGATATACCTTCTCGGAACTAAAAAAAGTAGATCGTTAACTGTTTCAACACCAATTCTTCTGAAATAGAGTGATCGTTTTGGCCCTACACCTTTTATATATTGGACCGGACTGCTTAATTTAAGATAAGTTTTTTTTGCCACTACCTAGGTTTTGATATTTGTTCCATCTCTTTATGAAACGTATCTGGGTTGAGTGCCTTAGATTCGGCTTCCTCCTTTATGATTATTTTTCTTTTAACCATATCGGCTAAACAGGCATCAAAGGATATCATACCTGATTGTTGAGAGGTTTGTAAAATCGATGAAATTTGATGAATCTTTGCCTCACGAATTAAATTTCTGACCGGTGGAATTGCTATAAGTATTTCATATGCCGCAATTCTACCGTTACCATCAGTACGTTTTAATAGATCCTGAGAAATTATACAAAGAAGATTCAATGAGAGTTGCATCCTTATTTGGTTTTGCTGGTGCGAAGGAAATACGTCTATAATACGATGGATTGTAGATATCGTATCTGCAGTATGTAATGTAGTTATGACCAGATGTCCGGTTTCTGCCGCGGTTATTGCCAGGCTGATTGTTTCCAGATCTCTCATTTCACCGATAAGAATTATATCCGGGTCCTGTCTTAGAACGAATTTCAATGCGTCAGCGAAGGAATTGGTATCTCTACCGATTTCTCTCTGGGTAATTAGCGCTTTCTTATTTGTATGAATAAATTCAATTGGGTCTTCTACTGTAACTATGTGGCAGGTATCATTATCATTGCGGTGATTCAGTAACGCAGCTTGTGTCGTAGATTTACCGCAGCCAGAAGGTCCGGTAACTACAATTAGGCCGCGCGGTCTTAGGGTTATTTCTTTGAATATCTTTGGAAAAAGTAATTCATCTATGGTTGGAATTTTAGAGGGTATGAGTCTGAAAACACCGCCAAGACTTGTTTTCTGCTTAAATAAATTAACTCTGTATCTTACACCATCAGACATTTCATAAGAGAAATCGAGTTCGAAAGTCTTTTTATATTCTTCTATCTGGTTTTTTGTCAGTAATTTCACAAGTTCTGTTTCAATATCGACCTTTGTTAAAGGTGGTAAATCAAGCAATTTGAGATCTCCATTTATACGCATAATTGGTGGCGAATTAGCCTTCAATATAAGATCAGAGGCATTATATTGTTGCTGGGCTTTTAAAAGTTCGTGTATTTTCATCATGGTCTATGCTCTTTTCTCAAATTCTTCAGGGTTTGAACAGTGGGCAAGAGCCTCCTCCCGATCAATAATACCTTGATGAAAAAGATTTTTTAGGTATTGGTCCATCTGTATCATACCTAACTTGGAGCCGGTTTGAATCGAAGTATATATCTGAGGAGTTTTGCTTTCTCTTATCGCATTTCTAATTGCAGGTGTACAGAGCATAATCTCAAATGCAGCAATTCTTCCGGAACCGTCTTTTTTCCGTATTAACGTTTCCGTAATCACTGCCTGAAGCGCACTCGATAGCTGGAGGCGAATCTGCTGTTGTTGTGAAGGAGGGAAAACATCTATTATTCTGTCGATTGTTTGAACTGCGTCGATTGTGTGTAGGGTTGAGAAGACAAGGTGTCCAGTCTCAGCAGCTGTAATTGTTTGTGCTGTTGTTTCAAGGTCGCGCATTTCACCAACCAGGATAATGTCTGGATTTTGTCTTACAATCCGACGTAAGGCTTCGGCATAGGATTTTGTATCTATACCAATTTCGCGTTGTTCAAAAATGGATTTATTGTCTCGATGTAAAAATTCCATTGGGTCCTCGACAGTTATTATATGCTTTTCTTGAGTTCGATTTATGTGTTCTAATATCGCTGCAAGAGTGGTCGATTTACCACTTCCAGTTGGACCGGTAACGAGAACCAAACCGCGGTTTAATTCGGCAATATTTTTAAAGACAGCAGGGAAACCCCATTCATCAATTGTTTTTATTTTTAGAGGAATAATACGCATAACAGCAGCAGTATGTCCCATTTGTTTGAAACAGTTAACCCGGAATCTCGCAATACCAGGAATTTCGTACGCCATATCAAGTTCTTTTGCTTCCTCGAATTTTTTTTTCATAGCCGGAGATATTAATCCATAGATGAGTTCATCTAAGTCCTTATCGTCGAATACGGGCTGATCCATTTTTTCCAAATTTCCAGCAACGCGAATAATAGGAGGTTCGCCAAACCGCAGGTGTAGGTCAGAGCCCTCCCTTAATACTAATTCTTCTAAAAGAACATCAAGTTCTACTTTTGCCATAAGACAAATACCTAAATGCCTAAATACCTAAACACCTAAACCTCTGTAATTAAGGTAGCTCAAACTTAAAGAATGCCCGAAAACCTATTGATGTATCGGTAATCAGGGTGAGTATTTTTGAAGATGAAAGTTTGATAGTATATAGTATTGTATCAGGAAATGTACTCTCAGGCATATAGATACTTATGTTTGTATCGGGATAGGATAATGCTGTATCGAAAAGAGAATTTGTGAGATTTATCAAACTTTCAGGTTCAGTAGTGAAAGCCTGATATACTGAAATCGAGCAGGCATCAAAGTCTGCTAATTGTGCAAATGTAATATGTAATGTGTCACCACCTAATGTATCGTCAGCAGGTTCATAAAAGTGTTGGCTGGATGGAATGGAGATGTCAGTAGTGATAAAATAATCTACGCTATTATCATTCAAGAAACCTAATCTATAATATACGAGGGTATTGGCACTGAGGATTGTATCGCTGTCATTATAATACATCGTATCCGCGATTGGACTTAATGTATCAAGCGTAGTAAAGTGGGTTGAATCACCAATGCTTCGTTGAACGATTATTCCTTCTCCATCTGGCGTCCCGAGAGTCCATGTCCAGAGAAGATTAACCAATACGTCTTCTCTCTCTCCCAACAAATCACTTTCCAATTTTATGACCCCTGCAGTATGTTTGAGCATACAATCAAGATTGATCTCAATGCCTGTATCGCATGAGAGAAATATCAAGATTATCAGGAACCCAATCATTTTTTTCATTATTATCCTCCTTTATTTTAATGTATAAGAATTATTGAAATTCTCATACTCTAACAATAACCAATTTTGAGGTATTTGTCAAGATGTAATTGAGAGCTCTGAAAAAGTATTCATCGCTCTCCTGATATCTATTACGTTAATCACTGTAATCAGAGATTTCTGGCTTTTCCAGAAATCTCATATTAATATCTGAATTTCGACTTCGATATTGCGAGGCAAATACCGATAGCCATAAGACAAGCAAGAAGGGATGAACCACCATAGCTCATAAAAGGTAAGGGAACACCTGTTATTGGTAATAATCCCATTGTCATACCGATATTCAAAAATGTTTGATACCCAATCCAGGCAAAAACACCACTTACAAAGATGCTCGCAAATTTGTTTTTTGTTTCTTTTGCCAAAACGAGTAATCTATATAACAAGTATACAAAGATAAGAGTTGTTAAGATAATGCCCACCAAGCCAAATTCTTCTCCAAGACAGGAGAAGATAAAATCGGTATGTTTAGCTGGAAGAAATTCCAGTTTCTTTTGCGTTCCGGATAAAAAGCCCTTTCCTATGAGTCCTCCTGATCCTATTGCAATCTTTGATTGGATTATTTGCCATGACATTCCTCGGGGATCGACCCATGGTGAGAAGAAAGAAATAATTCTATGCTGTTGATATTCTCTTAATGAATTCCAAACTACCGGCATTGTCAGTCCGGCGAGAAAATTGCTTACCAAACCGTAGATGAAATCGCTCATTTGTTTGTGGAAGAATAGAAATATTGTTAAAGTCGCAAAGTAGGCAACCCAGATATATATTGAAAAACTTGCAGCGGCAGACACGATCGGGGAGAAGAAGATGAAGATTTTTATGGCTGGCATACCTGTCCAGTATAACATCAAAATTAGAATCGGAAAGAAAATTTGGGCGGCTCCTAAATCTGGTTCCAGAAAAATAAGAACAGCGGGTATCGTAACGATAATAAGAGGTGTCAATATATCTGAAAAATTTTTGACTTTTTTTCGTGAAGCTAAAAAACTTGCCAAAAAAAGGATAGTAGCAAACTTTGCAAATCCTGATGGTTGTATAGATATTGCTCCAAGTTTAAACCACCGTTTAGGATATGTTCCATGTGTAAATAGTAGTATAAAAAGAAGCAGCATAATGCCGATATAAATGAATGGCGCCAGATTTAGCCATATTCTTGGAGATATTTTAGAGAAGATAAATGCCACAAAGACCGCTATGACAAACCATATAATTTGTTTAAAAAATATGGCTGAACCGGCGGTTGAAAAGATCATTGCAAGTCCAATTAGAGATAGGATTATTGCTGCTGCAATAATGTCCAGATCAAGTCTTTTTGGCATGATGAACTGCGTTTCTCTGAATCAGGAAAGACTTCATGATTTTTCCCGCGATAGGAGCAGCTATACTGGCTCCATGCCCAGCATTTTCGACAAACACAAATACTAGAATTTGTGGGTCATCACTCGGCGCAAAACCAACAAATAGAGAGTGGTCTTCACCATGCGGATTCTGTACTGTTCCTGTTTTGCCGCATACTTCGAAATTATCAACGCGGGCAAGCGTGCCTGTACCAAAGGAAACAACCCCTTTGAGTCCTTGCTTAACTGTCTCTATTGCTTGTTTTGAGATGGTGGTTGTGTGATAATCGTATTTTTCTCTTTTCCTAACATGCGGGATTGGTATCTCTCCATTATTCGCAAATAAAGTAAAGGCGTATGCTAATTGTAATGGAGTGACTAATAAATCACCTTGGCCTATACTTAAATTGAACATGTGTCCTTCAGTCCAGTTCTTGCCGTATTGTTTCTCGAACCATTGCCGATTTGGTAGAGAGCCGCTTTTCTCGTTAGGTAAATCAATCAGTGTTCTTTTGCCAAAACCAATATCGTTTGCCCTTGAAAATAATGTGTCAATTCCTATATAGCTTCCTAATTGATAGAAGTAGATATCGCAAGAATAAATTATTGCGTTAACAAGGTTAAGTTTTCCGTGAGTTTTCCAGCATTTGAATATTCTTCTCCCTAAACGATATTTTCCTCGACAGGGAGTGAAACATTTTTCTTTTGTGATCATTTTGGAATCTAATGCGGCAAGAGCAACAAAAGGTTTAAATGTGGAGCCACAGGGATAACAGCTCATTATTGCGCGATTATACAATGGGGCATCAGG
>JAGMEL010000072.1 GCA_023128195.1 Caldifarciminota bacterium
GGATTCAAACAGACGCATGCTGCCCTTTCGTAGTTTTCTAAATATACTGCTACTGATTCTGTTAATGCCAAATCGATTGTTGTGTATAAGTGTTTGCCATAAACAATCGGTGTTGGTCTTTTTTCTGTAATTTTTCCGACCTCTCTTCCTCGAGCGTCGACTTCGATATATTCAATACCATCAGTACCTTTTAGATGATTTTCATAGTATTCCTCAAGTCCCATTCTTCCTATATAAGCATTGATTGAATAATTTCCATCACTTTTTATTTCAGCGTGAGTTATTTCACCCATATAGCCAAGGAGATGGCAGAAAAGCTCACCGTATGGATAATTCCTGAGTGGCTCAACGCCTACCTCAATACCTTTTAGTATATCCATATTTTCTTCGATTGTCGAAAGTTGCTTATAAGATATATCATGAGCTATTTTAACTGGCATGAAAGGATTTTTTTCCATCCTGAATTTTTCTTCGATTGTTTTTTCATTAATATTCAGGATTCGAGTTATTTTTTTCAATGTGGTTTTATCGATCGATGTTCGGATAACAGAAACATAAAATCCTGGTCTTGTATTCGCGATCTCGATACCATTGCGGTCGAAAATTTTACCCCGTGGTGCCGGGATGCGTTTTTGCCTGATTCGGTTTTTGTCTGAGAGCCTGTAATACTTTTTTCCTTCTATTATTTGTAGTCTGATTGTGGAAAGAATAATTAGAACGAATGCTACTACAATTACATTACGAAGTAATTTGAATTTTCTTATATTTTTATCCAATTTTTATAGACCAGTCTATTTAGCAACATAAATATTGGAAAAAAGGCTATGCTGGTTATGATAATCGGTTGAATCGCTAATGGGGCAGAGACTACGAGATGTATTATTGCTATTTTGGTGAGGTAGAAAGTTATGAAAATTGCAAAAGTTACTACCGGGCTATGAACAATATATTTTTTAATATGCATAAGTGTTTGTGCGAGTATTATATAAACAAGTATATTGAAACCAAGAACAACAGGATAATATAAGTCGATAAGAAGCCCTGCAAAAAAGGAAAACAATAAAACAAATCTCTCGTCTTCTTGAAAGGCGACAAAGAAAATAAGGATTGCTATTAAGTCAATGTAAAGGTTAAAAGGTAAAAAGATATACAATAAAGCGATATAAAGGATATATTTCACCTGCCTGACCCCGGCACAAATAATTCAGTATCACTTTGTTCCTTGTAATTATATTGTTCTTTATATTCATTGTTTGCTGTAATTATGCTGCCGGATATTATGTAGACATGAGTGAGCCGGTTGATTTGGACACCTGGTGTAATATAAACAGGTTTGAAGAATAGATCATCACTACGCTCAATTTTTTTAACGCGGCCAATGAAAATACCCTCGGGAAATATTTCACTCATCCCTGATGTATAAACAGCATCACCAATATTTATTGCATCATTTATTTTTATAAAATCGAATATCAAATTGCCTTTGTTTTTGACAATTCCATGGATGCCAGTATTAACATCGATTGCACTTACTGTAAATCCTTTATTTTCTATAGTTTCGACAATACTATAATTAAATCCGACGTATTTTATCTTTCCTACTAAACCATTTACAGCTATCGCAGGTTGATTCACATACAGCTTCTGCCTTTGTCCTCTGTCGATATATAGATATCCATTGATATTTGATGGATCGCGACCAATAATCTGCGTTCTCAGTAATTTGTATTTTGTTGTCTTTAATTCAGTTGTGTCGCGTAATATTCTTTTTTTTAATTCAGCATTTTCTAATTGCAACTGGCTTACTACTGTTTCGAGTTTTGTGATGCGGGTATTTGAGACTGTTAAAAATTGCAAGAATTGAGTGATGGTCTTAACTGGGAATAATAAAACTGAGGAGAGCGGCGCAGCTAACTGCAGTTTAACTCGTTCATTGAAGGATAGAGATGTTGTTGCTATAATAAGTAAAATAGAAAATAGTATTAGCTGACGTCGAGACAACTATTCTCTCTTCATCTGAAATATTACTTTTTCATATTGAGACATATCATCAAGAATTCTACCTGCACCAATAACAACAGACTTATGTGCATCCTCAGCAATCTTAACTGGTAGGTTAGTCTCTTCTCTAATAAGGGCATCAATGCCTCGTAAAAGAGCACCACCACCAGCCATGTAAATGCCAGAATTTACTATATCAGATGCCAGCTCGGGTGGTGTTTTTTCTAAGGTCAGTCGGATTGCCTCGATTATCATTGATAGAGGTTCTTGAATTGCATCTCTTACTTCGTGACTTGTTAATCTAATCGTCTTTGGAATACCTGATACCAAATCCCTTCCTTTTACTTCAAGATTGTCGTCTGTATTCGTTGGGAAGGCATTGCCAAGGTCGATTTTTATTTGTTCTGCGGTCTGTTCGCCGATGATTATATTGTAGTTCTTTTTTATATATTGAAATATTGCATCATCCAATTCATCTCCTGCAACCCTTATTGAGTTGTTCGTTACAATGCCCGATAGTGCAATAACAGCAATTTCAGTTGTCCCGCCGCCAATGTCAATAACCATATTACCTGTTGCAGAATGTACTGGAAGGTCAATGCCAATAGCCGCGGCAATGGGTTCAGAGACCAGAAATACCTCACGCGCACCGGCGGCTTCTGCTGAATCCCTGACTGCTCTCTTTTCAACCTCGGTTATACCTGACGGTACACAGATTATTACTCTCGGTCGAGTAAATAATTTCTTTTTTTGAACTTTATCAAGAAATTTACGCAGGAGTAATTCCACCATTTCAAAATCAGAAATAACACCATCCTTCATTGGTCGGATGGCTTTAATATCGTCAGGGGTTCTGCCCAACATTTTTTTTGCCTCGGTTCCAATTGCCAGACATTTCTTCGTGTTTGTGTCAATTGCAACAACTGTTGGCTCATTCAGAACGACCCCACTACCTTTAACATATATCAAGGTTGTGCAGGTTCCTAAATCTATCGCAACATCACTAACAAACTGGTTTTTTATAACCCTAAATAACTTTAATATAGAACTTAATTTAAAAGCCACTTTTATTTCCTCCTTTATTCAATAATATTTATTTTTTGCTTAAAGTCAAGGGAAAAGAAGGCGAAGCCCTCTTTTAGATATTAAATGAGTAGGCACACGGAGAAGAAACTGTGCAGTGGATTTGAACGGAGAATAATTTTTATGCGGCTTCGCGGTTGTGAGACCTTACAAATCAAACAAACCAGAGAAATATCAAAACGATCATCTATCATCGAGTATCTAGTATCGAGCATCTATCATTTTTTCCTTTCTTGACACTGTCTATTTATCGTGTAAACTTACAGAGGAGGTAAGAATGAAAAAGGAAAGAAGAAAAAAAAGTGAGCAGAGAAAGAAAAAAAGGAGGAAATTACTTACTGAAGATGAATTCCGGAAGATGATTAATACTGGTAAAACATCAAAAGACGATAAGAGATTATGGACCAAACGCCGTAAGACCAAGAGACGAAAAAGGCAGGTTGGAGTATAGCTGTAATAGGGGACAAGGAGACCGGGAGACAAGGAGACACGGAGATAAGGGGAAAAGAGGCAAGATGCAAGAAGTAAGAAGCAAGAAAACCAAATAAACCAGAGAAACTAAAGAAACCAAATAAACGCTATTAACGATCTAAACGAATTAAACGCTTTAAACGTTCCCAATGAAATATTGACAGAGTGATTATTATCGTTATAATAAATTGTTATGCCGATAATTGAATTTTACTGTAATAAATGTCAGCATAAATTTGAAGAATTGATATTAAAGAATGGATGGTTGAATTCAGTTAAATGCCCAGAGTGTAAAAATACAGATTTAGAAAGATTATACTCAACATTTGCTTTTAGTGGTAACAGTGGATTTTCAAGTAGCATAGGATCATCCTGTACAGATTGTTCAAAAGACAGTTGTACAGGTTGTTCAAAATTAAAGGAGGAAAAATGAGAAGAGAAGTTTTAGTGGAAAAGATTGCAGAGAAGTTTGGCCCTGCTTTTACCAAATCTGATATTGAGAAACTGATTGACGCCTTTTTAGATACAATCTTGGAGATTTTGATTAAAAATAAAAGGGTCGAATTGCGGAAATTTGGTACATTTGAGCTTAGAAGACGTCCGGGCAGGAGTGCAAACGCTCCAAAGACTGGTAAATCGTACACATTACCTGATCGATATGTTCCTTTTTTTAGAGCTTCTAAAATATTCAAGAATGAAATCCATAATAGGGTAAAACCTGAATAATACAAGCGAGGTGATATTGATAAATTTACGTTTTGTAACACGATCTCCATATTACTTCTAATGCTATCGGTTACATTGACTGTTTGTTCACATTATGTATATTTATAGTAATCAAAGGAGGTATATGAACAAGATAATCATCTATAGGAATTTTTTAAATTCCTATGCAAAAGTGTTATTTATATTAATGCCGCTGTTTTTATTTGGTGGTACGGTTGGTAAGATAAGCGGTAGGATAACAGATGTTGAAACGAATGAGGCACTTTGTGGTGTCGATGTGTTTATATCTGTGTTTGAGATTGGAGGAGCAACAGATGAAGATGGCTATTTCTTTATTCTGAATGTGCCGCCGGGCAAGTATGATGTCGAAAGTTCGATGATAGGTTATCGTTCTGAGATCAAAAAAGGTGTTGAGGTGTTTGTTGATCGAACAACCTATTTGAATTATAAACTAAAGCCTACGATTATTGAGATTGAAGAACCGATAATCGTTATTGCAAAAAGGCCGGTTATTGAAATAGATATGACCTCAAAGGAAACAAGGATAACAAGACGCGAATTAGATGTTATGCCAGTAGAAAAACCGATTGAGGTAATTGCCTTGCAAGGTGGTGTTACAACTGATGCCGCAGGTAACCTGCACGTACGCGGTGGTAGAACCGGTGAATTGGCATACTATATTGATGGTATTGAAGTATCTAATCCATTGCTTGGAAATGCACCCAGTTTAAATAAAAATCTAATATCAGAAATGTCTTTTCTTTCAGGAACTTTTAATGCTGAGTATGGTAATGTGATGAGCGGAGTAGTTAATATTATTACACCAGAAGGAGGTAGAAAGCTTTCAACTCATCTTGAATATACATCTTTAATGGTCAACAATTCGCCGTATCGTAAAAAGGATTGGATAAACGATTTGGATACTACATGGTATGATGCCCATCGGGATACATCGGATAATTCTATGTACAAAGACCAGGATCTTTTAGCATTCAGAGGCTTGCCATTTTTGGGTGAGGTTAATGCGAGTGTCGAAGGTTCGATTCCGTTCGACCAGAATACTCGTTTTTTCATAGGCGGTAACTATCTCAATCAAGAGTCTTATATGCCTTTTGGTTATGAACTATCCCGTTCAGCAAATGCAAAATTAACTCGAAAATTTGGCCCAAATTTCAAGTTGTTTATCAATGGTCAATATGTTAATAACGAAACTCAGCATTACAATCATGTTTACAAATATCTCTATTATGGTTATGAAGAGGAAGGCGTTCAGTATTTAGTTCATTATGCGAAAAGTTTGAGGGCTATTATAGGTTTAAATCATGCCCCCACGAACTTTTTTTTCTATAATGTTCGTATTGGTTATATAGTGGATAGTATAAGAACAGAAGTGCCGGGTTTAAGCGAAGATACAATTATTGAGCCGGTCCGCGATAACTATTCTGAGTTTTATATTTCAGGATACCCCATATTCAGGCAGGAGGCAATTACAAAAAAATATATTTTTAAAGCGGATTTTAATCTTCAGGTTGGTAAAATGCACAGTTTCAAATTTGGTATAGTAAATAATTTCTACAATTTTAAACATACGAGACGCGAACAGCTATTTGCAAGGGGTCCTATTGTTTATCAAGACTATGAAAGAGAACCTATTGATGGCGCAGTTTTTTTACAGGATAAGATTGAACATCGCTACTTAGTTATAAACGCAGGGTTGCGATTTGATTATAATTATCCAAACGCGATGATGTGGGAGGATATTGAAGACCCATTATCAGAGACAAGTGAAGTAGAACTACAGTATCAATTATCCCCGCGTCTTGGGTTGTCCCATCCGATTACTGATAATGCTATGTTACATTTTGCCTATGGTCATTTCTTTCAGACGCCGGCGTATGAGATTATGTACTTCAATAGCAATTATATCACCTATCCTGAGAGTATACCGCGCTATGGCCTTGTTGGAAATCCTCGTATATTGCCACAGCGTACTACTGCTTATGAAGTTGGGGTGAAGTATGCGATTAAAGAGATCTATGGAATTGATATAACATTGTTTTTGAAAGACATCAGAGATCTGCTTGCAACGACTGAGGTGAGAAAATTCCCATATGATTATATTATTTACACTAACCAAGATTTTGGGAGTGTTAAGGGGATTGATTTTACATTAAAAAGAGAACT
>JAGMEL010000073.1 GCA_023128195.1 Caldifarciminota bacterium
GTTTATGTTTACCGCTTCCACCTTTCACTTCAATGAATAATAACCTTCGCCACTTCGAATGCCACGCATGAATATCAACCCCATGTTCACCAATTCTCTTTGGTGCCTTCCTTATTTTCCAGCCTTTGTTGATTAGATATTTTCTTATGTATCTTTCGACTGTTTGTTCTCTCATTTTTTTACCGCTGCAATTTTTTCATAGGTGATGCCCTTTTCTGTACAAAGCAATACTCTGCCTGATATTATTAAGACACTCTGTTAGATACTACAATCTCCAACTTCAGATCGCTAAATGACACATTTCTTTCAAATGAATCATATTTAAGTTTCTCTTCCAAGTACTCATCTGATTTGTGCCATGTTAAATCCACGGTTACAGTGCTGTTGTGGATTGAGAGGTCATTGATGGTAATTCTCTCTTTTTGCCCTTGTCTCTTAAAATCATCCCAAGTGTCTATGTAGATTAACAATGCTGCCATTGGGAAATCTCTAAGGGCCACGGGAAACACTTTCAATTTGTGCAAATCACCCCATATTCTCCAGTCATGCAGCGCAATGGCAACAGTTGCTGGGAAGATGTGATAAAGCATAAAAGTCTTACTTACATTCTTAGCCGCATTCACTTTTCTCAACAGGTCAGCAGATAGGTCAAAACAACCAATCACGCCATGGCTCTTTCTCGTGTTGTAGTTCTCTTGGAAAATATGCGCTATGTTAGCATCGATTGGGGCGTGCAATGCATAACCTGTAAAGGGAATATCACGTTTCTTTGCACTCCTACAAGACTGTTTAATCAACTCTACAATATTGCCTAACGCAGTTATGTATTCATCTTCTTTCCACCTTTTTCGCATTAGCTCCTCAATAACTGCGTTCAGCTCGGCATTTTCCTTCTTAGGGTCACTCAAGTAAATGCGATGAACCCCTTGCTTAATTCTCCCCAGATCGTGAAACAATGAAGCAATCAACCACATATACTCAATGCTGAATTTATGCGTACCTAAAATTCTTTTGTAATAGTCTACGAACCTATCATAGAAGGCATCTATTATTATACACCCTATCAGAAACACTCTTGCTGAATGAAATGTGTGGTCTCTGCAGCTTATTTCTGAGGAATTGAGCAGATTCTCAAAACAAGAGAGCCGCATAAATGGAATGCTACTGCCAAAGTACTTCGGACGTGATGCTAACATCTTATCAATTGATTTGCATATGTTCGAAAGCTGCGTTTCTTTTCTATTACTCTTCTCTAGCCTATTCACCAAATCGACTATTTCCTCCTTAAAGCTAATACGCTTAATGTCTTTTGCTTTATCAAGAATAACCTGAGGAAACCAACCTTCTCTCTTCATTTGCACTGAGCTGACACTTTCAACTTCTTCAGAAGGAAATGGAAGAATAGTATTGATACTATTTTTGGTATAGACCTTCAATCCAAAATTGTGATTCATACAGAATTTTTTTAGAGTGTAGTATCCGTATTCAGAAGAAGAAAAGAAGCAAATTCTCAATTTGGTGTTGTCACCAACGGCTTTCTTAATTTCAGTTTCATATATCCTTTTGGGGAATTGTTGGCTAAAAACGACGTCAACCGCTATGTAAGTCTTTGTCTTCACATCAGAAAATACAAATCTCGGTCTCCATTTATACTTGTTAAGAAATCGTGGGAACCTAGCTACCTTACTCCAATGCAATTTCTTTTCTATGAGTTTGGATAAATCATCTACTAACATGCACATTTAATCCTTTTGCAGTTTTTTCTTAGTTACCTTAAGTGTACTAATCAAAGAATCAAGTTTTTTTATCAATTTCTTTTTTAACGCGCGATAGATGCTGAATTGAGCGTATTTGAGATTATTCATCACTGACTCTAATTCTTCCATTTTATTTTCTGCTACACCGACTAATTTAACTAAATCTTCTTTGCTAATAGGAAATTTCAGTTCGAACCTTCTGAATAAATCATCAGGACTTTTGTTTTTATCATCCAGGAAGTTAAAAATTAGTTTTTTTAAATACTCACTTTTTTCTTTAGTTGTAGCTTGTAAGAATAATGGGAGCAGTTTATTAATAGGTTCTCGCGTGCTACCTATTATCCCCAATTTCACTTTATCTAACAATTTCCTCCTAATACTTTCCAAACCATATTTTTTTATCACTTCTGGAAACATTCCCTCTAACTGTTCTACAAAACTTGCCTCCAATTGTACGAGATGGCTGAACTTCAGATTGGTTTTAGCATCATCAATGTCTTCCAGAATTTTCCTGTTTACTTTTATATACCTTAAGACACGAAAATGGTCTCTCAACCTATTATCACTGTAGCCAGTTTTTTCTTGAACAATGTCAAACAGATCCTCTCCCCGTTGTTTACCGAACTCCGCTTCTGTATCTTTTATTATTTTTTCAAGAGCACGTGCTTGTGCAGTGAGGGTCCATTCTTTGCGCAACATATGAATTTGGAAAGAATAAAGAACTTCATCTTTTTTTAACTTATCGACGATATGCACTGGCACAGTTTTTTGATTCGTGGCAAGTGCAGCTCTCAGGCGTCTCTCCCCATCAACCAAAATAAACTGTTTATTTCCTCTTCTGTATGGTCTTACTACTAAAGGTACCAATACACCGAATTCAGCAACTGACTCTTTGAGCCTTTGAAAACTCTCATCAGATTCTATTTCCTCTTCATTTTCATCTCTCACGTTGCCTGGGTTTATTTTTATTAAGATCGGATCCACTTCTTTAATTTTATATTTATTTTGTTGCATTACGCCTCCAACATAAAAAAATTATATTCAGTCCCCAGCTGTTTCTAAATATCACGTTTTGCCTGGAAACCAATATGAAACACCTTTTCGGTTGAGATATTTCATCTTCTCACGTTTACTTCTCATTGTCTTTGTAGCTTTCATAATCTTATTACGCATCCGTTTCTGCTCGAAATCTTTTGAGTAAAAGGGAAAACCATGCCTCACACAGATATTTTGCCTTCTAACATTCTTTCTGAACTGCTTAACCAGTGCATCCGTCCAGCCACTTTGCTCATGTATATGATAATCATTACGCGTTTGCCCTTTCTTTCTAGGGTTGTAGTTGTCGTAAGTTTGATTTAAAGGTCTGTATCGACAATCTGCTATTTGAACTTGCCAATCCCAGCACTTTAATCTTTTTCGCTCCATGTCATTGAAAGTAATATCCCAATTATATAACATAAATATAAAAATATGCTTAGATTTATATCCAGCTTTCATTAGAATATCAATTTGCTTTTTTATTTTTGGATATTCCTGATATCTCCAATCCCAAGCAATTCGGGGATATCTAAAAGCTGCTTTTTTAATCATCTCCCCAAGATATGGTTTGTCCATTAGTTGTCTACCATCAAAACCACTCTGAGACTCACACCATAATATATTGTGACTGCGTTTCATTTCAGCTAATTCGCCAAGTATATCCTCTACGTAAGGATTTGCCAGAAAATTGTTATCATAGAAGACTATTTTTCGATATTTGACTTCCTTCTTAATACTTTTTTTGGGTACAAATTCAGGTTCAATCTTCCATGTTCCACAAAATTTGCATCTTCTATTACATCCTCGTGATGCGTGTAGAATTTGGTAATCAACCGGACTCGGATTAGAATTTTCTATCAGCTCGTACGCAGGTTCATATTTTTCTGCTTTTTTCATAACACCCTTATATACTTTATCGCAGCCCGTAAATTTTTTGCAGTGTTTTGGCATCAATGAAGCATATATTCCACCAACAACTACTTTTGCGTTTGGAAATAAATCTTTGTAATATCGAACGGCATCTTTTACGTACTTGGACCAATAAGTAAATAAAGAAGTTACCCAAACTTCATCAGGATCAAATCTGACAATTTCACTCTGCTTAATCAAATTCATAGGAAGTCCGCGCACTAATTTAGTTTTGTTATTTTTATTTTTTAAATAAGAAGCGATTTTTAGAAGACCCACCGGTAGAAAATTTTTATGATTTTTACTCTTTGCTGGTATAGGAAAATTAGGCTCAACTAAGAGTATATTCATTTTCTATCTCATGTGTATGGATTTAATTCTGGTTTACCTATACAGTTTGAGAGCCACAACAGGCCTCCCATTCCGTCAAGTATATCTTGATCATCTATTTGGCGAGCATGGCTGCTAGGGTTTCTAAGTGCCATAATATCTTTGATTCGGCGTTGGACATTTCCTTTTTTCATAAACACATCTGCGAATATTTGCTCCCAATTCTGACCGTAAATAATTATATCAATCATATGTCCTAATCCGAGTAAATTAAGCTTAAATTCATTTTGTTCTTTGTCATGACGCAAACCAGGTTTTCTGCTAACTTCTGCCTTCCAACTATCATCCGCATCATTTTTTACTTGTCCTGGCAATCCATGTTTCCACCACCTATCACTACCATAGTGTTGTTTCAATCGTAATAATATAAACCCCCTCAGACAACCTTCAACGTCGCGGGCTTTAGTTTCTATGCTCGAAATTGCCGGTGGCTCAACGGCTGGTGTAACAGGAGGTAATTCCTCAATCCTAGGAGGTGCAAATTCTGGGATAAATTCTCTAATTTTCAAGTCAAGGTATGCAGCATTGTCACTTTGCGAACCTCTACCTGATTGGCTTTTAAGAGCCTTCTGCATCAGTTGGTCTGTTTTGAGAAATTCTATGACTGGTTTTAAATATTTCGTGTTAAGTATTTCCTTAAATGTACTTGTTTTTGTAGGATGAAATAATTCTTGTTTTCCTTTGTAATCGAGATGTTTAACTATGTCTTGAAAAATCATCATGAAAACACCAAAGCCGCTATTGGAGAGCAATACGCTATCAGTACCTCTCCTCCAATCTTCAGGCCAAAGAGATTTCAACACTTCATAATATGTGTTGATAAGACGAGCTGCATTTTCGGGAGTCTTGTTTTCATCAGTCGGATGCACAAGTTTACCCCAAGGCGAGTACTTTTCTATAGTTGTGCAAACCGTTGTAAGACTGAGTTTCACAGGTCTATCTTTGGGTATACTTGGGATGTCGATATAACCCATTAGTGGACCTGACGCTTCCATTTTTTTTGCAGTTTCTGCTATTTGGTACAAAAATTTTTGTCTATCATCTATACTGTCGCGATAAAGGTCAGAGTATAAATCCCAACGGAGCTCTGGCGGCACCTTTTTTTGTTTTTCGTTGATTTCAACAAAAAGATTTGCTTGTTCTTTCTGGGAAATCTTCTCGAAAGCCAAAACTGGTACAACAATATCTCTCTCAGCAGATGCTGCTCCATATAACCTGTGTTGTCCATCGATTATCCAAGCACAGCCGTAAAATCCAGGTAAAGTTATTGTACCTACAGTAATACTATCGCGAGTTTCTTTTTTATCCCATTCCAAGCGCATTGTGAAGTTAACTATAATACTATTAGGAAAACACCCTTCTTCTTCATCGATGAATTTCCGTATTTCATTAATCTTTTTAGACCGCAACATTCTTTGGTATGCTTGTGAAGCTTCAACTATACCTGTGAGTTTCCGGTGGTGAACATATGCGTAATTTAGTAGTGCCTTAGCAGGAATCAAAAATGAATAAACCAAATGTCCACCAATTTTGCTTCTGAGTGCCAAATATTCTTTTTTAAGAGCTCTTTGCTTTCTTCCTGCAAAAATCACGGAGTATAGTTGAAATTTGGCTGTATGGCCTATCTGGCCGATAAGACTTTCAATATATTTAATGTCTCTCATTGACCAAAGGTATATATTCTTATCTTTTTTTTCTTCAACATAGTCTTCATCGTCTTGCCTTTTAGTTTGGGAACTAATTACTACAAGAAGGTGTATTTTTCCGCAATCATGCCCCCATTGAGATTGAATCGCCTTTACGATATCGCCACGTTTACCAACATACTCTTCTAATTTATTTTTAGCATTTATAATCCCTTCTGATGCGGAATATTGACAATCGACGATGAAAACGTTATCCTCATCTCGTGCTAAAACATCAATCTGTTTTGTATATCCATCGAATTTTAATTTACAGTGTCGTGTTTCATTCATAAATGAAAATCCAAGATTGTAGAATATCATCCAAATTTTATCTTCAAAAAAGACATCTGTAGCTTTTGGTTTTCTTACTTTCGTTCTGGTTTTACCTTTGCGCACAATCTGCCAACCTTGGCTCTGACGAGTTTCAACCTGTGTATTCGGCACAGATTCTATGAGATATTCCTTTCTTCTTTTGGAAGCAACTCTTTTTAAATGTTTTTCATTACTGCATATTTCGCCTATAATCCCAGGCATGTCTGCCTCCTAAATTTTCTGCAAAAAGGTTAATATTCAATATTTTTTCAAAATAATTAAGTAGATTCAAAAATCGGTTTCGTCCATCAGATAATAGCCAATAATTCCCGTCTGTGATCCAGCAAAACTTAAATTCACTGAATTTTTTCTTAATGAAATTATTTAAAGAAATATATTCATTTTGATTTATTCCAATTTTTGTACCTGTGGTCGAATAGAAATTCATTTCAAATAAATATTTTGGCTTATGCTTACTAAATATGATCAGGTCGAACCTTTTTGGTTTTTTGTCATTTGGTTTTATTATTCCATCCACATAGCGTTCTGTACAAAAAATCTTTTTATTATTTAGCGCACTTTTGCCAATCTGTTGTCTTAGATCATGTTTTAATGTACTAATTTTGTTAGAATTTAAAATATCATCAATATTTTTATATTCATTTTTCTTCAAGATTTCTAAAATCTTAATTTTTAGGTATTTCCCATGAATACCCTTTGTATCAAACGGGATTTTTTTGTATTGAATAAACTTTTCGACATCGATTGCTAAAAGCGTTTCATTGAGCTTCAAATTCTTCAAAAGATAATTAGAAAATCTTATCGAGCAGTCCTTAAATTCGTTTTTTGTGATACGTTTTTCCAACATATTAAAGTTTTTTACAACTTTATCTATATATTTAGACACCGTCAATTTAAAGTTAGCTATTAGATATTTTTTGTTAAATTTATCTATATTTTGGATGAAATCACTATACTTTATGTTCCGTTTGATTAAGTTCAGGAATAATTTTCTAAATTCCATATCGTATTTGATATTAAAAATCATGTATTCAAATAATGCATCAATATTATTAGAGTTAAGTTTCACTATATCAAAAATAAAGTGAATTAGTTGAGCATTTGTGAATCTCAATAATTGAAATATTTCTTGGAAAATAATAAAACTTCGTGGATATTTGTTTATATAATCCGGTAAGTTATTTATATTCCACTGTTTTTTTGCTATCAATGTAGCAATTTCTACTTTGAAGTCCTTTGGCTGGATATCTGTATTCCTGAATTCTTCTTGGATAAATTCGAAAAATGATATTTTAGAAGCAAAATCAATGTAAATATCTTCAGGTTTCATTAATTTTTTTTACCTTATAAACAAGCAAATATTGATGACTTATCTTCAACTGCTTATTCTGATTTTGAATTTTGTCTTTATGATTTTCTTTTGTAACAAACACAATTTCCTTTAAGTGTAAGCTATCAGATGTAATGGAATCTATAATCTTTTTGGCAAGCGGCTCGATATAACCATGTTTCCTTACATCCTGTGTCTGAATAGCAAGGAACCCGTTTGGATTAATATTCGGTAATTCTTGTTCGATAACTTTTTTAATTTCTTTTAAATAGAATTCTATGTTTAGATTAATAGAATTATCATCTGAAAATGGTGATTTAATGAAAAGTAGTTTTTTCTTTTTTCCTCTTTTTTCCAGATCCCTTCCTTTTTTAATCTGAGAAAGAGAAATCACAATTGCATTTTGGCTGCCGTATGAATATCTATCAATAACATTTTTATTGAGACGTTTTTCAAAATCTTTTTCTGG
>JAGMEL010000074.1 GCA_023128195.1 Caldifarciminota bacterium
TCGCAAAAACGCGGGCGCTTTGAACGCGCTGATAAAGGAACGATTTTGCTTGATGAAATTGGGGAGCTGCCTTCCCAGGCACAGGTGCGGTTATTGAGAGTACTACAAGACAAAAAAATTGAACGGGTTGGCGGCACCAAAACCATTCCGCTGGACATAAGAATCATTGTCGCTACTAATCGTAATCTGGAAGAAATGGTAAAAACCAATCAATTCCGCGAGGATTTGTGGTATAGGATCAACGTATTTCCCATTTGGATACCACCACTCCGTGAAAGAAAATCTGATATTCCCGCGCTGCTGCAGCATTTTATCAGCCTGAAAGCAAAGGACCTAAAATTACCCGCCATTCCCACACTGTCTCCCGGCGCTATTGACCCGCTCATGCAATACCACTGGCCAGGCAACGTACGGGAGTTACAGAATATTGTGGAGCGCGCTTTGATACTCAACCCAAGCGGCTCTCTAACCTTTGAACATCTGAATCTGCCGCAACAGCAAAAAACCTCGGATTTGCCAGAACAGACTATCGAGCCAGATAACCTTGATGAGATAATCTCCCGGCATATTCGGGTAGTATTATCCAAGACAAACGGCAAGATTCATGGATCAGGCGGAGCTGCTGAATTGCTGGGAATAAATCCAAGTACGCTTAGGAATCGGATGGATAAATTAGGGATTGATTATGGGCGGGGAAGTAGAGACTAAACAACCCCTTCCTGTTGAAGTAACCAAGGGGGCTTACCAAAAAACCATTTGGATGAAGCGAAGCGGAACCTTGTACTCTTTGTTAGGTGAAGTGCCCCGATTATCATTTTATTAATCCAAGAGCAATTAAAATAAAAAGTGGTCCATTATAAACACCATGTATTATAATAGCTATAAGCGTATTGTTCCTTTTATAAAATATATATGGAATTATCAATAGTGCTGGTAATGCCATGATAATTATATCGAATCCAAAAGGAATGTGAAAAACTGACCATAGAAATGAACACAATAACCAGGTATATTTACCTTCCATTCTATTCTGTATATATCCTCGCCATAATATTTCCTCTCCAACAATGTTGAAAAAAAACATAGGGAACCACACAAGTAACAATAGTTTCTCGATTCCTTGAAATGGTCGCATTTCTTCCATGAACCATGGTGTCGTATTTAATACTCTTATTCCAAAATATTTGTTCAATAAAAATGAACATCCAAAAATAAATCCGGTGAATAAAAAAATGAGAATAGTACCAATTATTGCGTACCTCCAGTCTTTGTATGATAGTTTTTTTATATTTAGAGCTTGTATTAATGCTTTTATACTTTTATTACCCTCATGCCTTACCATAATAACTGAATATAAAAAAAGCGGCACGAACAGAAAGTATCCGGTAAAAAACCAGTATAACGAAGGATTAAGCAAAAAATTTGATTTTAAGAAAGGCAATAGTGCAAATAATAGCAAAAAGAAATAACCTGTCGCTACTCCAAAAATAGTTGCTGCTCTTAAAAATGTCATTTTCTGTTTGTACTTCATACTTTATTTCCTCTACTATAAAGATATTAGGGGCATTTCACCTAACTCGTTCATATCAGTACTCCGAGTGCGGATATACTCCGTTAAGGATTATACTACCAATTTTTATTAAGTCAAGACTGCACTATTTCTTTTTAAAAAACGCTGGTATAAACATCGGTACATCATTCATATACTCTTCATATTGAGACCCGAGTTTATCAATTAACAACTTTTCTTCATATCGTGAAATGAAGTAATAAAATATAATAATGATAATCCATATACAGAACGCAACAACAGACAAAGAAATAATAATAAATCCAAAATACAATAATATGGAACCCAAATAGATTGGATGACGGACAATTGAAAATACACCAGATTTTATAACTACTAATTCTTCTCTTTTTTTACCAAAAACAGTTTTAAGACCACCTGGGGCTAAAACAAACGAAAAAATGAAAAAAGGTAGTGAAAAAATTATTCTAAGATAAAATGGAAAAAGATCTGCCGAGAACACTGAAAAATGTAGAATTAACTTATCAACTAACAAACCCGTAATAAAAAATATAAGTAGTATTATCTGTCCTATATCACTTATTGAATGTTCTCCAGCGAGGTCTTGTCGATGTTCATACGCTTTCTGTTTATAACCTTTTCTTTCACCCATTATTTATTACCTCTCATAGAAAATACCGACAATGGAGTCAAATCTCGAGGGCGTGTTGCCCAAATCGAATT
>JAGMEL010000075.1 GCA_023128195.1 Caldifarciminota bacterium
GGGTCTTTGACCCCATAGATTATCGCATAATTACTCTCTTCAATCTTTTGTGTGATTTTGTATCTTTGTATTTGTTTTGGCACCTTTGCCATATCTGAAGTCTATACAGCTTTTCCCTTTTGTCAAGAAACAATGTGCCAAAATGGCACACCTCGCTTCATAGAGTCTGAATAAACACAAATGGACCCTAAGTACCCTTTTTTCTATTCACAATTATTTTTCAATAAGGATATCATCCTTAACGGGTGAATAGTCTTCCTTTACAACTTCTTTACCATTTTTCCACTATCATCTAGAATCTAACATCTAGCATCTGTCCTTTGTGGATTTGACTCCATTTCCACACAAATCCGGATTTGGCAATTGAGACCGGGAATAATGTTTTTGATGAAAAGCGTAGTCTTGACTTTTGATATTTTTGCTATATAATAATAGCAGATATGAAAATAAAGAAAATATTACACTCAATTTTACATGGTTTTCTTTATATCTTTAGAATCCGTTATTTTCTGCGATGGATCTTTAACCGAACATTAACTAGGTAGAGCGACGGACTTCGAATCCGTAATCAGCAATCACGAAATGTCCTAAGATTACGAAATATCAACAGAAAAGTACAATTTTACGTTGTCTTGTTATGGTACGGAAGTGTACTCAATTCCATGCATTCCGAGTAGAAAACTGTCCAAATTTTGGATACAGGGGTCGGTGGTGAATAACTGCCGATCCCTCTATTTTTTTAGTTGCATTAAATAAGTTAGTGAATTACTACGTTTTATATTCCTGTTTTCAAGAGCATAATCTACTAATGTTGGGACCAAAACGACAGCACACCCTTTAGTTAAAATTTCCAACCAAGATATACCAGTTAACAATGAGACAATTAATGATCCGGTAGCAAATTTGGCAACTCCCTTTGAAATTGATCCAAACATTTTTTCCCAGATTCTTGAGCATTCTGATTTAAATTTTTCTGCTTCGGGAATAACTTCCTGGTCTATTAGACGATTTAATTCTTTCTTAAACTTCTCGTTAAAAACATTTACTTCTATCTCGGAGTTCAACTTCATTAGATACTGTCTAAATCGGTCATAATGTTCTCGAGTTTCCTTCCTATATTTAACAACTTTCTCAATTGGACATTTATCTAATTCTTCTTCTGGAATAATACTATCGAAAATTTTCTGAGATATATGCACCAATTTCTGCCCAGAATATCCTTCTGTAGTACTAATATGTTCTGCTGCTCTCTTATAACGTAGAGTTAAAAGCTTATCAAATGTTGTATATTCAGTAAATGGCACCAAATCATGTTCGTAACATAAGGAACACGCAAAACTTAATTCGACAGATAACATCATTAAATGGTGAGCAAACATAGCAATCATTGACTCCTTGTTGTTGGGATCGTGAAGATGTGGGTGAGCCTCAAGATAATTCTCTAAAATATATTCCTTTGCTCCTAAATCAAGTTTCAACATTGACTGAATCAATTCAATGCCCTTGACACCTCCGTAATTAGCCTGAGGTCCAATAATACGATTTCTGAATGCTTCTTCATTTTTAAACCCTCCAAACACAACCTTAGAAAAATTTTGATCACGCAGTTCATAAGCGACAGAATCTTTTAATACATTGAATAATGACCCAGGTAGTTGTTTATGAATAAGAACTGGTACACCATGTTCTGCTAACGCATAGGCAAAGTTCCTCATATAGGAAGGGCCCCCAACCATCCCCCAGTTTTCACCGAATTTTACTGCAGGATGATCATAAAAATGGATATCATCGAATAGAAGAATAGCCTTTTTTAATGTTGTAAGACTACACGCATGACTTCCATAGAATAAAACACGTAGTCTTTTAAAGGGATCGTTTTTTTCGTTTCTACACTCTTTTTGGTAACCGAATTCAATTTTGATTATTTCCATAAGGACATCATCAACATTTAAGATATCCGTTGCACAAACACTAATTAACTGACTTGCTATTTCCACTGCCTTATGTTCTTTGATAATGCTATTGAGTATATTCCTATTATCATCTATGATTCCCGCATGGTATGACAGAAGTATAGTCTTATGTGGAGATCCCCAGAGTGATGCATTATTTCCGAAATGTTTTTCCTTTTCATAGATCTCTTTACTAATACGCGCATCAGCAGGAATTATTGCAACAACAATATCTTTTTGTGGTAGTGCCGGATACTTAATAGTACTGCCTTCTTCAACGAAATCATCACTCTTCAGTTTTGGCAACATTCTTCTAATTTGATCAGCAACACCAAGCCACCCATCTCTAGAGTTATAACGCATCTCTTTAGGAGGGATAATGTTCTTAATCAAATACGGTACATATTCAAACAACTCCTCAGCAATAACAGTATCTATATTATGGTAACGAAACAAAAGATTTTGTTTCATGATTTTTACAATATTTTTGCACATAGTTAAGAACCGTTCTGTATCTGGTAAACCTTCATACGCTATTGGCAAGATTCTTATCAATTAGCTCCTCGTTTTTTATTATTATCCAACTACAAGTTTGTCTTTTAAAACTTCTTCAATATTTCATTATTATTTAAGTCAATACCACCGGATTTCATTTCTTTTATCAGTTTTATTTTCCAAGAACCACCTGCATCATAATCAGTATACAAAACTCCCTGTAAATCAGAAGGAATTTCTACATTACCCTTCCTTAACATGCGAACTCTTGCTTTGCCTAATTTTCCTAAAAAATAACCTATTTCTAATATTACATTTTGCCGTGCTCGTAATTTTCCGTCTTCCAGCTTATCATCTGGGCTTAATAATGCAATAACATAACAGGCTGAAGATCCTTCATCTATCAATTTTTCTATAATTGTTCTACCTTTATCTGGGTATTCATGTAGTACGACATCTTTTAAGCCTGCACGCTTTAAAAAAAGTTGCACATCTTTCTTCATTTCATTATCATGACCATGAATTATAAAAATTATATCGTTCTCGTCAAACTCTTTTTGATCTGAATCCTCCTGATTCTCACTATGTAATATATCTTCTAATGCCAGGGTAAAATAAGGTATAAATGTTTTGTTGAATAATTGTATGTACTCATCAGTATTACCACTTTTTATATGAAGTATATTACGTGGTAGCTGAATTCCATTTTCTTCCAGATCCACAATAGTCCTATACAATGTATAGGAAAGGGTCTTCGCCTCTTCTAAATCACCAGGTATCTGCCATCCTGGCTTATTCCAATGAGACCACCGTCCGTGTTCATAATCTTGCTCAAGTTTCTGAAAAACCGGATTACTGGAAACATTTTTATTTATATAGTCGAATAATTGCGTGACAGCACCTGAGAATGAACCAACATGAGCATTTTCAATTCTGTCAATAAAAAATTCAACTTGCTTTTTATCTAACACCCTTCTCTCCTATATATGTAATTCTATCCACTTATGAGGTCGAGTCAAGCTTTGTCCAACTCACCAGGATGTTATAGACAACAAACAGGCAAAGATTCTTGGTAAATGGACCGCACAAAAATAGCACAGTTGAAGAAAAAGGGGAGTGATCTAAATGATCACTCCCCTTAATGCATACAAGGTTGGATATTATGATAGTAAATCATGATGAATGGTATTTACAAGAAACCTGCACGGATCACAAATTATATCTGATATTAAATCTTGATTTATCAAAAGAATTTAATATAATTGCTTAAGATGAAGGAACATTGTGAATATAGATTTCGATAAGCTTGTAAGTGGTAACACTGCGGATTCAATAATATCACCAAGAGTAATATTTCACGCTTTACCGAATAAAGTTCCAGCATTTGATTATTTACGAGATGTACAAGCTGAGGTCCTTGAGCAATGGTTTAATAGACGAACAACACAGGATCTCGTTATAAAAATGAACATAGGTAGTGGCAAAACTCTGGTTGGATTATTGATCTTGAAGAGTTGCATTAATGAAAAGCATTCGCCTGCACTCTATGTTGCAGCTGATCCAAATTTGGTAAAACAAGTGATAAAAGAGGCTAGTGATCTTGGTATTAAAACAACAGAAGACCCAAGAGATATTAGTTATCTGAAAGGTGAATCTATTTGTGTAATAAATATATATAAACTTATCAATGGAAAGTCAGTTTTTGGCGTGGGAAATGAAGGTATCAAAATAGATATCATTAGTATAATTGTGGATGATGCACACGCTTGTTTATCAAATACAGTAGAGCAATTTACATTGAAA
>JAGMEL010000076.1 GCA_023128195.1 Caldifarciminota bacterium
TTTAACTACATTGATCACGACGATCAGATATTGCTTACCTGTGAAGTACTCAAGAAAGAGACAAATGCTTTAGAAAATGAGCAGCGAAAAACCAGGTATCTACTCGTTGACGAATATCAAGATATCAATTATGCGCAATGGGAATTAATCCAGTTATTAAGCCGCGCAAACACAAAAAATCTTTTTGTTGTTGGAGATAAGTACCAGAGTATATATGGTTTTCGGGGAGGAAGTCCAGAGTATATCGAAAATTTTGAAAGGGACTATGCCTCGAAAGCGGTGTCTTGCAAACTTACTAGATCTTTTCGGTGCCCACCAAACATCTTTAAAGGAGCTTACCACTTGGTGCAACGATATAACGGCGGCCACCTAGACTTCGCAGACAAAATTGATTATGAGGAGAAAAGCAATATCCCAATAAAAATATGCGAATTTGAATATGGCAATCAGGAAGCAGCGTTTCTTGCGAGAAAAGTAAAAGACATTGGGCCGTCCTATGATTCACTCATTTTGATCCCGACACTCAATTACGCTAATCCCATAAGGAGTGCTTTGAGAAAGATGTTCGTTGATTTTTCTTGTAATTATAATGTTGAAGATACTGACATGTACATTATCTGCAGTCTGATTGAATGGCTCAAGGAAACTAGTAATAATTTTAGTTTCAGATTATTCATTGATAAAATAATAAGCAAAAAATTTAGGCCGAAAGAGAAACAAGCTATTCTGCAGAAAATTAGTAATTTCTGGCAAGAAGTAGTATATAGGAAAACACTTTATCAACGTATAAAAACCTTAATAAACGACGAACAATTCAAAAAACTACCTGTAGCAATTGCAAAAATCCGGAAAATTTGGAAGGATTCTGAAGAAACTGTAAGTTTTGTTGTCGGAGTTATTGAGGAGTTGCAAGTGTGGAACAAACTATCTTATTTTTCAAATGAATTAATTTCTATCAAAGAAGAAATTCGATCTATTGAAACAAGTGGAGGTAGTCCAAATGTTCGAATACTCACGATGAAAAAAGCTAAAGGGCTTGAAGCAGATTACGTTTTTATAGTTGGTCTTGAAAACAATATTCTACCAAGAAAGAATGCTAATAAGGATGAGAAAGCAGAGGACAGTAGATTGCTTTATGTATCCATGACCAGAGCGAAGAAGGCGCTCTACCTTTTGTATTGTAATGCGAGAGAAAGAAAGATCTCTAAATTTAAGACGTTGGGAAGATCTGAGTTCATTGATGCAATCCCGATAGAATATAGAAGTGAGGGTGAGTGACTGATATTGCGTCAAATTCTTGCCATAGTCAATTACTACTTGACAAGAAACGAATTATGTATAGACTTAATCTTAGAGAAGGTATGATGATCTTACAGATGGCAACTGTAAGGTGATTGTACCTTTTATTGTTATAGGAGAGATAGGGTTTGATGAAGAACGGATTAAGAAAATACCGTGCGCTGTGTAAGCGAACGTGGACAAGGAATTTTTCAACTGAATCGCAGATTCGGGAGAAATTCGTGTGAGAAGGGTCTTCAAAGGTTGCGATCTCTGAAGGCTCTTTGTCGTTAGAGTAGAAGACAAAGAGGAGGACAAATGAGAAGAGCAACAAAGAAAAAATCGGCAAAGAAGAAGACAAAGAAAAAGATCACCAAGAAAAAGGCAACAAGGAAGCGACTTAGGCCCAGGAGGCCCACAAAGAAACGTCCAGGAAAATATTATTTTGAAGATGAAGAGAAGAAGTAGCTAAGACATGGTGACAACGTTTGCACATGGATCGAAGTATTTGATGGAAGGATTGCCAACATTTTTCTCTTCGCCGATTTTCACGCGTGTCTTAGTACCAGGAATCTATTCAGTTCTTATTCTTAATCCGTTCATCTACGTATCATTACCGAACTTCCTGTTGCCCGCAAAGATAGGATCGTTATTGACAGTTATTGTGGTGTTGGTATATGGTATCATACTTGGTATCATCATTGCATCGTTGGATAAGAGTATCTATTACATATTTGAAGGGTATCACTTGTGGCCATCTTGGTTATTGCAGTTTTTTATTAAAAGGCACAATTCTAGAATCAAACGCCTATTAAGGAAGGCGGATGAATGCGACAAAAAAGGACAACATACACAATGCGATCTTATATGGGAAAAGTTGCTAACATACCCTGAAGATAGAAAAGGAGATCCTGTTGCGCATTGTCCAACTCTGCTAGGTAATCTACTTGCTGCATATGAAGAATACCCTAACACTCGTTATGGTATGGACGCTGTTTTTTACTGGCCCAGACTGTGGCTACTACTTAATAAGGAAACAAAACGCGAAATTACAGACAAGTGGTCAAGAGCTGATTGCTGGGTTTATTTATCTTCTGTTACCTTCATCGCGATATGGCTCTATCTAGGTGCTTTCGCCTTGTCCTGGACTGGTGTGTTCAGGCTATCTGATTTTCTTACGCCTTTACTCAACACTAGTATGCTAGTGTTCCAGCTAATCGTGATGGCTGTTCTGATTGGTTTGTTTATCTACCTATATCAGATAGCGATAATCTATCATATAGAGAACGGTGATGCTTTCAGATCGATCTTTGACATTTACGGTCCGGAATTACTTTCAAAGATACGCATCACGGAAGCATATAGAAATAAATCGAATATGATATGGAGTTATCTGCAGTATTTACGAATACAATGTAGTAAATGTGGCAATTATTATCCTTTACATTTTGAGAAATGTGATGATTGTGGAACTTCGACGAAAAAAAATCTGGCTAGCGGTGGTAAATAAGATGAGTTGGAGACGGTGCCCCGCTGTGAAACGGTAGAATTTTCAACATCTCAATGCTTCGACATCTGCGGCATTTCTGCAGAAAAGGATCAAACTAAAGAAGTGAAGAGATGAGTTTCTCCAACATCATGCAAGCAGCATCGTAATTAAAAAAACTTTGGCCAACGGTCAACAGTGAGGAAACAGAGCAAATATGAATAATAATGACTCAAGTTTTGAAGAAATAGGTAAATTACTTTTTCAAATTATTGATGATATGAACAAAGATAGCAATAAGCAAGAAAAAAAACAGAAGGGTGATGATTCTCATTACATTAAGCAGTTAATGCGTGAGCCACCGTCAGCCAGAAAGATTTATTGGAAACTAAAAGACAAACTAATATCGCATCAAGCAATTAAGGGTTCAGCCCCTGAAAATACCATTAACGCAGTACTACAATCATGGCTTTTAATTGACAAGAATAGAAGCGAAATACGTAAATTAAGTCGGGGTGATGCCGGACAACAGATTATCAATAATTTAGTTACGCAAAAGGTGCTCCAACTTGTAATTTTTCCTCTACAAGGACTTCTTCCCGAATTTAGTGGTTTAACAATAGGAAATCCTATGTTCGGAATCTACAACAAAATCCTAGACAATTATCAGATTCCTGAATATCAATGTCCTAAAGATGATGAACCACACGCCCAAGAAAAAAAATGTATTTTTAATAAAATATCTAATTACGAAAAAGAAAACTTAAATACTATTAGCGTTGGAACTAAAGTTTATGCTTCTGATAGCAAAGCTGCTGTTCAGTTAGCTGAAAAACAAATTAACTTATCTTTGAACATTATTCGATTATTATTACCTTTACATTACAGTTCAATTAATCGACCAAGAATTACAATTTATGATATCGCTGGAATAGACGAGGCCGTTGTGATTACCATTGCCGATGGTGAGAGAAACTTCTTTAGTCAGTACTCATCCTCAACCTTCCCATTTTCTTATTATGCAGACGATGATAAACATAAAACCGCTAAAGCAATCGAACGAGCGAATCAAATTGCAAGTAAATACCCCAGCAATTTATCAAATTTCGAAGATAGAATTGTAAGTGCCATCACCTGGGCTGGCGAAGGTATTGATGCTGTGGAAAAGGATGTCAAAGTTGTTAAGTGCGTGATCGCTTTGGAAACATTATTCGGAATTAAAAAGGGAAGTAAGCAGAAAGGATTTGTAGAAGGTATTATACAGCTTTTTGGCGATTATATCTACGATAAAGATTTTTTCAGGGATTTAGCTAAAGATATTTATAAATTACGTTCCACTATCGTGCATGAAGGTAAACGTGATATAACTGACGAGGAAGTAGAATGGGCAGAACGTCTTGCATGTGGGTGTATATTGAGAACTTTAGAAAATATGGGAGGAGACTATGGTTAGAATGAAGCTCCAGCGTGATTTAAATTAGAGACAAAATTTTAGAGGAGCAAGAAAATGGAGAAATTTTTTGAAACACTGTTACCTAATTTATCTTAAATCGATATTTCAATGATACTGTCTTCAGATTTCCTAAAATATATCAATAGTCCAAGTAAGTTTGAATATCTCTGTCTTCGCTTGGCTTGGAAGAAATTTCCTGAGCTGTCCAAACCTTTTGAACTAACTGGTGATGAAGGCATGGATGGTGTAGTATATTATGGTAAGAAGGGCAATATCGTACTCCAATGTAAGTATTTTATAAGAGGGATTCAAGCTGCACAGCGAAAACAAACATTAGAATCCCTTGCTGTGTTGAATCCGGCATTGAAAATTAGAAAATGGATCCTTTGTCTTCCAGTAAATCCTCCAGGTGCGTTTTTAAACTGGTTAAACAACCAGATTCGAGAAAATTTTAAACAGATCAAAGAGATGGAAATTTGGGATGCTACAAAACTAGTTTATATGCTTGATAAAAATCGTGATGTAAGAGATGCATTTTTCTATCCTTTGTATAAAGAATTTGTTCGTACGTTCCGAACTGACGAACTTGAGCTTATATCGTTCCGGCTATCTACGGAGTCTAAAGGTTGGATTCAATCAAAAGAGGGTTTATTTATTGGGCCAAGCAAAGAAAATCGAGGTGACCCAATATTAGATATTATCGTTCGCAACAATGGTATGGTAACCACAATACTTCATAAAGTAACTTTAGAGGTTAACGATGTTCATAGAGTATTACGTGGAATTCCTGGGGCTCGGTTGTTAAATTCTCTCAAAACCTATAACTTGCCACTTGATAATGCAACAAAAAATAAAGTCAGTATACGAATGGATCCCGAAATTGAAATAGCTGCAGGTGGTGTAGCTAAGTTTAGAGTAAGACTCACTGAACCTGGATTTGCTTGGATTGGGGCTATTCGTTTAAGTGTTGTTTATGGAACTAGAAAAATTCTTAAATTGCCATGGGTTCGTATTTCAACATAGCTTATCATTCGTTTAAGAATTCAATGATTATTAGTAATATGAGGAATAGGAAATAAATGAATAAAGAAAAGACTAAAATATCGACAAATCAAGTGGAATCCCATAGTTTAACGATATTTAACTCAGATTTTGATGCATTTTCGAGAAAATATTTGGACACCAATTACAAATTAGCGATATACGAAAAACGATTATTTCCACAAAAATACAAGCAGATATTAGCCTCTCTTTTTGAACAGTTGCTTCTATTTGACAGGATATCATTTAAGGTATATGGGGAAAATATCCCACTAGCAATACTAATAAATACATTGGGGATCAAACAGGTTGAAGAATTGATAGAAGAAAAAGTAATTGAATTTGTATTGTGGACACCTGATGTTACTTATAATGAAGCAGAAATAGAAGGACTCCTGCCCTTACAATCAATTAACTTAACTTCGCCTGCTCATTCAGATCCAGAAGAGTCAATAAATTTGGGTTTGAAGTGGTTAAAGGACCAACCTACCAGAAAAGATAGAAGAATGCTCCAAAGAAAGATAAAGAAAAATTATAAAATCCCTGAGGACAACTTTTCTCATGATGCAGCCCGTTTAGTTATTGACGCATATAATTCTAATAAGCTTGAAGATATAGGTATGCCAAAAATAAAAGATATATTGAAATTGTCAAAATCTGAAAGAAGAAAGTTGTGTGAATATGCTTCAGATGTATTAGAGACAACAATTCTATCTAGATATGGTTATTCGAGTTTTGAAAAATATAACTATTACTCTATATCTTTACGAAGTTTTTCAAACATCCAGAAAGCATTTAACATCGTTAATAATTTTAATAAGATATTAACTTTGGAAAAAATTCCTGATTTAAAAATATTATTCTATGAAAAAAAATTGGATTTAAAATCTATTGTTAAATTAAGAAGAAAAAGTATCTCTATAAAATTTAGACGGTGGTTACATTCTGTCTCAAATAATTCAGGTGCCGATAATATTTGTAAGGAATACATAGATGCCATAGTTCAAACAAAAGGTTATTTTGAATCTGGAAAAGGTAAATTTATAAAAACATTGAGTCTATTTACTCTTAGTATAGAAGTCGGTGGTTTAATTGCAGGTTTACCCGGTATGATTCTAGGTGTTCCATTAGCGAAAATGATTGAACCTGCTGCTGATTTTGGATTAGATTTGATCGATACCTATTTTTTAGATGGAGTATTAAGAGGGTGGAATCCACGACTATTTATAAGTGAGATGATAAAAAATGTTAACAAGCGCAATGCTTCTTCATAATCAATAAACCCAAACATTTTTTGTTCAGAGGCATTATGAAAATTTTGCCTCATATTTCAGGCATAATCGCAATGACATGAATTGGGCAAGGATCTGGAATTCCCGCGAAATCAATTCATTATATTCATCCTTTTTTTCACGGGCTATTTTTAAGACAACGGATTTACCCTTTGGGTCTTTGACCCCATTAGAGAGTACCTCGCCGCGCCGCAATCTGCTGCGAGTCTTATTTTTTGTCCCGCTTAGCGATTTGTCTCTAATGTGATTTAGGTCGGATTCTCTAACGGGGTAAACCTCATAGATTATCGCATAATTACTTTCCTCAATCTTCTGCGTAATGCGGTATTTTTGTATTTGTTTTGGCACCTTTGCCATATCTGAAGTCTATACAACTTTTCCCTTTTGTCAAGAAACAATGTGCCAAAATGGCACACCTCGCTTCATAGCGTCATGGATAAACACAAATGGGTGCTAAGTACCTCTTCACACTCCTTCCTCTTCGAGTAACCCAGCACCTACGCATAGGTGCTGGGGCATCGCGAAGTACATTATTATTATAAATGTTCTCGACCTTATACCATGAAATAATACCTGGTAGTAGTTTACAATACATATATTTTTACAGGTTTCAGTTATATAGACATCAGCTACTTTTAATATAGTAGTAGCTATATTTATTAGCGATGGCACAAAAGTATTGACAAAGCAACTTAAGAGCATAAAATTTACCATGTTCGAAATGGACAGAGTCTGGCTATTACTCATAATTCCTCCGATTCTTTTAGCATTTATTATAATGATAGTTGCTACTTATCTAAGTATCATAAATCGTAGCGACAGAAAAGCCATTCAAAGAGGAATCGTTCTTTCAATGCCATACATATTGATAATAAATCATGTAATTCTTTTTTTGATACTTCTTGCGTTTATACAAGCAGATGGAATAAGTTTGAGCACCATTGGATGGCAGTTTCCTTCTGGTCAAATCTCTATATGGTTGGAATCATTGATTGGTTTGGTGGCTGGACTACTACTTTTTTGCCTCGAACATTTTATATTATCACCGCTACGTGAATTAGCACAGAAGACCATCGGTGGCTACCAACTTCATAAATCATCTGCAGGAAATCACTATGCTTGGCTGATTGCAGTTACTATTTTCGCCGGAGTAGTCGAAGAAAGTATCTACCGCGGATACGCAATTTCTCATTTGAGCCTTACTATGGAAACTGTTTGGGCTTTAGTAGTTTCATCAGTCCTGTTTGGTCCTCTTCATTGGGGATTGGGTTTATGGTCTATGATAAGTACAATAATCACTGGCGCATTATTAGGTGGCA
>JAGMEL010000077.1 GCA_023128195.1 Caldifarciminota bacterium
CTAACCAAGCTTGTATCGTTATCCAAAATGTCAAACTTGTGTTTTATGACATCATGATACTTTTTATTTTCGAAGTTGATTTTGACTAAACTTTTCAGTGCCTGAGATAATAACAATGTGTCTCTGGCTGTATTTACAATTTCCTCATAAAGATAGACAGCATTGTTACCAATACTTGTCAGGGAATGAGCTAAAACCAACATTACCTCAGGCTCGTCATTATGAGAAAGAATAATATCTTTTGCAGCAAGATCAAATTTACCCTCATCATAATATTTTAATGCCCTGATTTTGCGGGTATAATCTATTGTATTCTGATATTTTAAGTATGGGGCGATTACACCAAATGCCTCATTAATCCTATCATTATTAAGAAGAATATCACAATAGAGTGAGTCCAGATAATAGTTTGCACCAATTTTTCCTTTGATAGATACTATATTATCTTCGAGCAAGGAATCAGATATAAGTAAATCAGAATCTACGCTATCCGGCAAATTCCGCGATACAGTATCCTGTTTAAAATATTCAATTAGCAATACACATTCTTCCTGGTCACCTGGTATGATTAACTCTTCAAGATAACCGGAGCTTAATGCTTCAAGTAATAATGACTTATTCTTATACGCCCCCAATTTCTTTAACCGTTTTGTTAATTTTGTAAATTTTAACTTATCAAAAAGTATGCTGATCTTTGCATATCTATACAGGACATTATCTCTTACATGTTTCAGATCAACCAACCTGTAAACTTCATATGCCTCAATTGTATCTCCAGTTTCAAGAAGAAATTCTATTAGGTAAATTCTCCCTTCCGGACCTGTCAAACTTTCATATTTCTCTCTTTTTTCAAAAAAATCGCCGGTTATTCCAGCACGTAATATCTTGACTGTATCACTTTGCGGCACTAATGAAAAAATATAATCTGCCGACACCTTTTTATTTTGTTCAAATAAACCATAACCGGTCTCTTCTAAAATTTCATAATCATCTATCAAATAATCATATTTCTCAATGTAATCGAGCGCAACATTAAATGCCTCTTTTTCATTTAATCTTTTCAGAAGTATAGTTAATATCTCTTTACAGCGGTGGTCATATTTATAATTGTTTAGAAAAAGACTGGCACTTGAAAACAGTTTTATAAAATCTCCGCGCTTGTCGTAAACCCTGATCAGATAATATGTAGCATCGGGGATGTACTCACCGTGAGGTTCTTCCCTTAAGAAGTTATCTAAATAGACTTCAGCAATTTTATATTCCTCTTTTTCATAAGCCTTCTTTGCTATTTCAAAATCACCCTCTGCCGCCCACATAAGACATGCAAGCGCGAAACATAAATATGATAGTATATATTTTTTACTCATAAATAATTCACTTTTCACTATTCTTAATCTCCTCTATTAATATTTTTTCAAGCTTCTCGGATGCCTCATCCCAGGAAAATCTACCAGCCCACTCCTTTGCGCTAAGAGAAAACTTTTGCCATTTTTTATCATCATCAAGTAGTTTAACAATACTTGTGGTAAGACTATTAATATCGCCATACGGATACAAATATCCAGTCATCCCGTCTGCAACCACCTCACGTAGACCAGGGGAATTAGCACAAACCACAGGGGTACCACATGACTGCGCTTCAATTGCAGTAAGTCCCCACCCTTCTTTTATTGACGGTTGAACAACGACTCGCGCAGTAGAGTATATTCGGTATTTCTCCTCTTCAGTCACAAAACCAGTGAATTCAATATTAGCATTCAGCTTTCCGGACAGATGTATCAACTCATCTTTTACATCACCGTCACCCACAATCATCGCTTTAATGTTTCTTTTGTTTTGAATTATCTTTACTGCTTTAATAAAATGATCTATTGATTTATATTTTTTAACACGTCCCACATAAACAATGAGATCCTTTTGGCGTCTCGCTTTGGACATCCGGGCAATTCTGGGGATACCACAATGAACCACATGTATCTTATTACGTACACCAATGTTCTTCAAGTCTTCAGCAGTGCTATTCGATATAGCAACAAATTTTGAGTTGGGGTATAGTAAAGGTATGATACTTTCCGTTAAAAAAACATAACTAGCGAACAGAACATTGGTCTCCCGATATATTGCCTTACGGAAAAGGTGCATGAGCATTGGCACAACTTTTTTGCAGGTAAAGAGTGGTGAGTAAAAAGGAATTTTATTCAGGTCATCAATAATGACATCTATCTTTTTATGTCTCAATAACGCACGTAACGCACAGGGTACCAAAAAATTAAAATTAGACCTCTTCCCTATTCTATACACTTCAAAACCATCAAGTATCTCGTGATAGCTCTGCCCCTGTGCCCTGCTGACTAAAAGTGTAATTCTATGTCCTTTCTTAACCAACCTCGAAAAAATTTCATACAAGTAGACCTCAGCCCCTCCGGCAAATGGATTACTCCAATCCTGCCAATTAATTACCAGAATATTCATACAGACATTGCAGACTGCATATTTTATATTTCATATTTTATTGAATTCAATTTGCAATCTAAAATTTGAAATTTGAAATCACAAATCATCCCCTGTTCTTCTGATATCCTGATAGTCTGATGCCATATCATCTGTGTAATCTGTGTTATAGTTTTGCGCGCCAATAATTCAAGAGATCCTTAATGGTTTTTTCAAATTTAACTATAGGCTCCCACCCAGTAAGTTTGGAAAATTTGTCACCATTTCCTATGAGAATAGGAATATCAACCTTACGTATTTTTGAAGGATCGGTTTTTACTTCAAACTTTACCCTGGATAGTTTTTTAAAAATTTCTATTGCTTTTCCAATGGTATAGCCTTTGTTTGAAGAAATATTATAGATATTACCCGGTTTACACTTTTCGATCGCTAATATATAGGCATTGATAATATCATCAATATTCATGAATTCTCTTTTCACTTTAATATTACCGAGCTCAATAAGAGGTGGCCGCTTATTCTTTTCGATTTCAGCAATCTGCATCGCTATCGTAGGTAGCACAAAATCTTTGAACTGACCAGGACCTGTATGTGTAAAGGGTCTCAATATTACACACTCTATACCATCAACTGCGTAATTCTGGCATACCAACTCAGCTGCATATTTACTTACGGCATATGGATTTTTTAAAACAACGCTGGTACTTTCTGATATATTTTCGCCACCTCCATATACCTCGCACGTTGAAACAAAGATAAACCGCACATTTTTTTTCAAACTTTTTGCTGCTTCCAATAAGTTCACAGTACCAATAATATTAGTACTATAGGTAAGTGGCGGATCACGAAATGATTTGGACACGGAACTTATTGCCGCGAGGTGAAAAATAATGTCGGGTTGATGAACCTTGAGCACATCCTCTGTCATCTCCAGATTAAGGACGTCCAGGGGAATGCACATTCCATCTTTGGGAATCAATAGGGGATAACATACTGGTTCAACCTGGTAGCGAACCTTATCTAATGCCTTTATCAAGTGTGAGCCTACAAATCCTTCGCTACCTGTAACAAGAACTATTTTCACTTTATTTTTTCTCGCCAGTAATCGAGCAAATCTTTCATTGTTTTATCGAACGGAATTTCTGGTTTCCAACCAGTTTTTTTCTGAAACTTCTCCGATGAGCCGATTAGCAGCTCGACATCAGAGGGTCGTAATCGCGTTGGATCCTGCTCAATCTTCAGGTCAGCATTTGACAAGGCAACGAGCATGTCGAGCATATCTCTTATTTTTATTCCTTTACCAGATGCAATATTATAGACTTCACCCGGGTCACCTCTTTCCAGAGTTAGTGCATATGCCCGAACAGCATCGCGGACATCCGTGAAATCCCGAACCGCTTCCAAATTTCCAACATAGATCACCGGGTCGCGCTTATTTTTTTCAATTTCAACAATCTGTTTAGCAAAATTTGAGGTTGCAAATACCGTACCTCTCCTTGGCCCGGTGTGATTAAATGCCCGCGTTCGGATGATTTTCAAACCATAGCTCTTGAAATACTGATATCCAAGCAAATCCTGAGTAACCTTACTGACGCCATAAGGGCTCAGCGGACGTAAAGCATTCGCTTCTGTAATTGGTAATTCTTCAGGAACAACCATGCCGTACTCTTCACTCGAACCTGCTATATGAATCAATGGATCGATCTTTACCTGTCTGACGGCTTCAAAAAGATTCAGTTCTCCAATTATGTTTGTAATCAAAGTTTCCTGCGGTGCACGCCAGGAAAAAGAAACATAACTCTGTGCTGCAAGGTGAAATATTTGTTCAGGTTTGATTTCTGTGATAATTGTTTTCATTGCGAAAGCATCTTTAATATCGCATTCAA
>JAGMEL010000078.1 GCA_023128195.1 Caldifarciminota bacterium
CGCCAAAATTATCCTGAACCGTTTTTTCGATATAAAAAGGTACTTAGAAATACTAGAATCAGGAGAAGTTACTACAATCGAATAGCCTTTTTCCATATCTATCCTAAACCTTTTTCACAGATACACGTTAATAGTTTGATTGTAGCTTCAACATCTCTAAAATCACAGACTTCGTTTGTTGAATGGACATACCGTGTAGGAATTGACAGCACACCACTTAATGCACCCTCTTTTACAATTTGAATAATCGCCGCATCAGTAGTTCCTCTTTCAAGAATTTCTAATTGATAAGGTATCTTCATTTTTCGGGCGTAAGAAACCAACTTGTCATTTATTAATGGGTTACCTATAAAAGCACTGTCTTTCACTTTTATCGCAACGCCTTTTCCAATAGAAACATCCATCTTAGGAGATTCAGGAATGTCCCCTGTAATAGTAACATCGACTGCAATCGCGTATTTAGGTGCAATTGCATAAGCACCTACCCTTGCGCCTCTTAAGCCTACTTCTTCCTGCACTGAAAAAACAAAATAAAGGTCATCTTTGTTAGCTTTAATCTTTTTCATGGTCTCTATCAAACAATAACAACCAATACGGTCATCAAGAGCTTTAGCAGATAATCTTTTATTAATATTAACGGCTTGTTGGTAAAATGCAACTATATCACCAATCCTCACCATGGTTTGAGCCTCTTCTTTATTCTTTGCGCCAATATCTATAAACATATTGTCCAGATGTGCAGGTTTTGGTGTCTCACGTTTTGTCTCAACTCCAATTACTCCAATTGTACCGTTTTCGAAAATGACCCGTTCGAATAAAATTCTTTCGGGAAATATACCACCGACATTAGTAAATCTCAAAAAGCCATTTTTATCAATATGCGTCACTATTAACCCTATTTCATCCATATGGGCGCAGAACATGATAGTGTCTCCATTACACCCCTTGGTACTTCCAGCACTTTTAGCACTTCCAGCACCCTTGGTGCTTCCAGCACTTTTGGCACTTCCAGCACCCGTGGTGCTTCCAGCACTTTTGGCACTTCCAGCACCCGTGGTGCTTCCAGTACTTTTGGCACTTCCAGCACCCTTGGTGCTTCCAGCACTTTTAGCAGGTACATACGCAATTAAATTTCCAAGACGATCAACTTTAATTTTTTTGCAGTATTTTTGAATATTCGATTTAATGATTTTTCTAATATTATCTTCTCGACTAGCTGGCCCATACGTGTCGCAGAGCTTTTTAATTAACTCCATAATGCTTCCTCCTTTAAAATCTTTTGAATACTAACAGTTAGTAATTTAATTCCTGCCTCAATATCCTTTTTTGAAGCAATTGATAAAGGTGAGTGGATATATCGAGCCGGTGTTTGAATAACTGCTGTCCTAATTCCTTCCCTGGTAATATGTATAGGACCTGCATCTGTACCGCCAATCATTGGTCTTTTGAACTGGTAAGGAATATTATGCTTTTTAGCGGTCTCTTCTAAAAGCGATACAAGTTTTTTATCACATATTATTGAACGATCAGTAATTGTGATTACGCAACCTTTACCAATTTCAGGGTAGTGGGGAATGTCTTTTTCTATAGGCCATTCTCCAGAAGCAGTTGTATCAACAGCAATGGCAATTTGAGGAGATATCCGATATGCCACAATCCTTGCAGTCCTGAGACCGGTTTCTTCCGCCACAGTAAAGGCATAATATACTGGTAAATCAGTATGTTTTATTAATTGAATAAGCATATAACATCCAATACGATCATCAAGCGCCTTTCCAAATATAATATCATTATATTCACGAAATTTTGTGTCAAAAGTGGCATAATCACCAATCTGGACAAGTTTTTTTGCCTCTTTCTTTGACCCAACACCAATATCAATAAATAAATCCTTTATCTCAGGGAGTTTTTCCATCTCTTCTTTTTTGATGTAATGAACAGGCTTATGGCCTATTATACCTGTAATGCTATTCTTCCCAATCAATATTCTCTTTGCTAAAAGCACTCGGGAGGACATTCCTATTGCCTTAAATCTCAAAATTCCCTTATCCTCTATACCGCTAATCATAAACCCGACCTCATCCATATGGGCAGCGAGCATTATTTTTGGTGTAGTCTCCTTACCTTTTCTTACAATCAAATTTCCATAAGGATCCTCAATTATTTCACTAACGTCATTTTGAATTGTGTTCCTTATAAATTCTCTGACTTTGCGTTCTCCACCGCTCACACCAATTAATTCACTCAATTCTTTTAACATAAGGAAATTATATCTAATAAGCATTAATTGTCAACATAAGAAACCATTGACTTTATTGGTATTATTGATTATATTTAATTGGAGGTTTTATGACAATAATTATCTTAGTATCTGTATTAATTGGCTATGTTTATGAGGATACAGACAGCCTGATTGTAATTAACGACAGTCTTGTGATATGCGGCACGCACCAGTATAATATTAAAGTTCATATTACAAATAAAGGTATATTAAAAGTCAGACAATGGAGTGGTGCGGCTGATTCAACTGGATGGCTGCTTTTGAATGCACCATTAATACTCATTCAAGATTCTTCATCAATAAGCGCCTCAGTATCAGGTTATTGGGGTGGGGATACGAGTCATCCTGATGGATATGGCCCTGGATATGGTGGGGCTGGTGGTATAAGCGGTGGAGCTGGTGGTGGAGCAGGTTATGGCGGTGATGGTGGCGCTGGAGGTGATTATTATGGTGGAGCCGGAGGCAGTGCATACGGTGATCCTTCAGATACATTAATTGAAATGGGTTCTGGTGGAGGCGCAGGATGTTATACAACATATGTAGTGGATGGATTCGGTGGAAGTGGCGGAGCAATGACCTATCTGAAAGCTCAGCAGATTACTATAGATTCTTCGTATATTGAGACAAACGGTGAAGACGGTCATGTTGGAACATTACTTGGTTTTGAAGCTGGCGGAGGTGGTTCTGGTGGCGGCATAATAATATGGGCCGATAGCGCTATTATTCATAACTCTGTGATGAATGCAAACGGAGGGGATGGTGCCAATTCAGAATTGGGCGGCGGCGGCGGCGCTGGTGGCGGACGGATAAAGATATTCTATACTACCTCGCTTGACACATCTGATATTGTCTTATTAGTACAAGGAGGTACAGGTGGCATCGGATTTCAAGGCAGTGATGGTGAAGATGGTATGCCCGGCTCAATACATATTGAACCGATTGTTGGCATCACAGAAATAGCGAATACGGTAACCAAAAATTTCTATATTCACTCTAACCCGGTTAAGGATATTGCTAAAATCACCTGTGCAAATACACCGCTTAAATTACACCTTTATGATGTCTCCGGCAGATTAGTAAAGACTATCTGGTTAAAAAATAATACAGAATTTGTCAGATTAGATGATTTGGAACAGGGAATTTACTTTTTAAAATCTAATAAGGAAAACAAACCTGCGCATAAAATAATTCTGCTTAAATAAACCCCGCAGGATGTTTGCTATCTAGCGCGGTAAAGATACTCCTTCTGAATGTTTTTACTTTTACTATTATTAATAAACAACAAAACAATCGAGGCGCGATATACTGCACAGCCGCCAGAAATCGATGGAATTATTGAAGAACTGTGGTATAATGCAGATTCGGCTTATGATTTTATCCAGTATTCTCCATATGAAAAGGTATCTGCTACTGAACCTACTGTTGTGTATATCCTTTATGATAACGAAAATCTTTATGTTGCATTTTGTTGTGTCACACCAGGTAGATCGCCGGTCTGCGACTTAGGTGGAAAAGAAGATAACGTAGTCTTATATATTGATCCAATGAGCAGCAAGACCACAGCATACTATTTCCAGACAAAGGCAAGCGGCTCATACTCAGATGGAATTATAATGGATGACGGTAGAACTTCTGATGAATCCTGGAATGGAGTCTGGTATCAAGCATCAAAAATCTATGAAGATAAATTTGAAATCGAGATGCAGATACCATTTAAATCGATTCGTTATAAAAAAGATATTATTGAATGGGGGATAAATTTTAGAAGGTACATTGCACCAAACCAGGAAATAGACACCTGGACAGAATGCACTCAAAAACAAGGATTTATGATTTCGACATTCGGTACTCTGTATGGCATAGTCCCAAAAGCATCTGGATATTATTTTGAGATATATCCAGAAGGTATTATAAGGTATGAAGTCATATCTGATACTACTACACTAAAACCAGATCTGAGTCTTAATTTAAAGTGGGACTTAGCCCCGCAAACAACAGTCGATGCAACAATAAATCCAGACTTTGCCCAGATAGAAGCTGATCCATATACGCTTAATCTTTCCCGCTATTCTTTGAGATTGAGTGAACGCAGGCCATTTTTTATAGAAGGTAAAGAAATCTTTTATATGCCTTCAAGTGCATCCAGCCCTTTAGAAATTTACTACTCACGAAAAATCGGCAAGGCAATAAATAGAAATGTTGTTCCAATAATTGGCGGCATGAAGCTATCAAGCAGGTCAAAAAACTGGCAATTTGGCATACTTGGCGCCTGGACTGATAAAATCATTGAAGATTCAAATGAAATTGAACCTCAAAGGGGTTTTGGTGTTTTCAGACTAAAACACCCATTTTCAACAAATTCTGAAATCGGGATACTCGTAAGCAGTGCTGCAAGTAGTAAAGAAGATTATAATTATGCCTTTGGTTTTGATGGTGCACTGCGTTCTGGTACAAATCAATTTAATATACAAGCTGCCTTGAGTGACAAAAACCATAAAAAGGGTTATGCATTATCATCTGGGTTAAAAGGTTATATTAAAGATTTTTATATATCGAGTTCTATGCAAATAATCAGTGATTCTTTTGATGTAAGCGATATTGGCTATGTGCCCTGGCCTGGGTTAAAAGGATTTAAAACAGATTTTGGATTGTATAAAATTTATTCTAAAGGATTTATGAAAACATTGTATATTGGTCCGGGGATTTGCATAAACCAGGAACCTGGTGATAGTATAAACTGGGGCAAGTCGATTTCTTTTGATATCAACCCGGAGTTTCGCAATAATTGGGGGATAAATTCATCAATAGATGCAGGTTTTGCTTATGAGGCTGACACCCATTATATAAACCGAACTGTGAACATATTAGTCTATGGTAAGGGCACAAAATATTCCATACATTTTGGTGGATCAATAGATTATACATACAATTATTTGCGCAATTGGCTTGCCTATCAATCATACAACTATTTCTGGTGGGAATATGATATAATTTCTCGAGTCTCACTGTCTTTGTATAATAGGTTATGGTGGGAATTTAATCCGAATAATGAACTGTATGCTGTCACACCTACAATGATACCAAGAATTGAATTCCAGGCAACAAAAGATATTAATCTCAGTATCTATTCCCAACTTGTATTTTTGTGGTTAAATGAAGAGAATAATAAACCAAAAATACAATCAAATCGAGTCGGTCTGCTCTTTTCCTGGAACTTTCGACCTAAGAGCTGGATATATATTGCATTCAATGATTATCGCGAAGATGTTAATGGACAATTTCATTTAACTGAACAGCTGAGCGCCATAAAGATAAAGTATCTGCTATATTTCTAAATGCTAACAATAAAATGCGCAAAATGTAAGGCTAAAATCTTCAGATACGTAAAGATTGGTAAAGGCAGAATATTACACTGCTGGAAAAAGAGAATAATAAAAGACTTTAGTATTCACGATGGCGATAAGATTAAGTGCAAATGCGGCAACCTCATTGGCATTGACCAGAAAAAATGGATAAAAATGCGCCAGAGAGCCTTCATATACACAGGCAAAAAGATGTAAAAGTATATCAATATGATGTTATGTTTCCGAGAGCTCTGAAAAACTATTCATCGCTATTACTTGACAGCTATTAATATATGATTATTCTTGCTCTTAAGAAGACGAAATAATTATGGAACAACTAGGACCGGATAATATAAAAATGAGAAATTATGTTTATTCTCTAATAGATCTTACAGAAGTAAAATCCATTCTGGATATTGGCTGTGGCGATGGCTATGACCTCTTACAGATTGCAAAATTGACCCAAAAGAATGTTCGTTTGGTAGGGATTGATAAATCAACAAAAAAAATTGATGAAGCACGTACTGTAACGCAAAATGATTTTCGTTTTTCTTTTTTAGTACATGATGTTTCCTCTGAATTGCCCTTTAAAAGCGAAGAATTCAATATTGTATTTTCAAAAGACCTTTTAGAATGTATCATTGACAAAGATCATTTAATCAAAGAGATTCACCGTATTCTTCGCCCAAATGGCAAGGTTGTATTTGCACACTGGGACTGGGATTCTCAGGTCATTGACGGACAAAACAAGAAATTGGTACGCAAAATAATCCATACATTTGGTGATTGGAAACAGAAATGGATGACAGATTGTGATTCATGGATGGGCAGACGCCTCTGGGGAACATTTAATCGAACTGGTCTTTTCAAAGGTAATATTTATATCTATGTACTGACAAATACAAAATTTTGCGCGCCATACTATGGTTATGAACGCATTAAGGATTTCAAGATGCTGGTAAAACAGGGTATGATAAAAAAAGAAGAATACGAAAATTTTCATAAAGACATTGTAAATTTATTCCAGAACGGGGAATATTTCTATGCGATAACAATGTATATCTATGTCGGAAGGAAAATATGAGAGCTGCATCATTTATAATTTCTATACTATTATGTTTTGGATTTTGTGTTTTGGTCATTTGAATTTGTTTAGGATTTCGGATTTAGTATTTAGTATTTTCACTTTCTATCACTTATCTTTTTACTTGCTTTTTATTCTAAAATGGATATAATACCAGAATTAAAAAAGCATTATCTGCTTTTATTCAGTGTCAATTTTTTGCTTTTTGACAACAATAATATTAAGGAGGTTAAAAAGATGGATGATAAGATTATGGATTTTTTAAAGCAAAGATTAGGAGATAACGGCTATAATAAGCTCATAAAGATCAATAATCCTAATCTGCATCAATTTATTGCAAAATATGTTGAACACTGCAATCCAGACAAGGTTTTTATTTGCACAGATGCGCCAGAGGACATTAAATATATCAGGGAGGCTGCAATCAGAAATGGCGAGGAGATTAAACTCGCGACTGAAGGCCATACAATACACTATGACAATTATTATGACCAGGCAAGGGATAAAGCGCATACCTTGATTCTGGTTCCAAAAGGTGTTGACCTTGGTTCGACAATTAAAACCGGTGACAGGGATGAATGCCTCAAGGAAATTTATGAAATTATGAAAGATATAATGAAAGGAAAAGAATTATATGTGCGCTTTTTCTGTCTTGGTCCAACAAATTCTGAATTTTCGCAACCAGTTATCCAGCTTACTGACTCGGCTTATGTCGCGCATAGTGAGGACATACTTTATCGCATAGGTTTTGAGGAATTTGCAAGGCAGGGTCCAAATGCAAGATTTTTCAAGATTGTCCATTCTGCAGGTGAACTTGATGAACGTAATACGAGCAAGAATCTTGATAAGCGCCGCATATATATTGACCTTGAGGATAACATCGTCTACAGTGCAAATACACAATATGGCGGAAATACAATCGGACTCAAGAAACTGTCCATGCGTCTGGCAATAAATCGCGGTTCTAAAGAAGGTTGGTTAACCGAACATATGCTGGTTATGGGCGTACATGGTCCAAATAATAGGGTTACTTATTTTACCGGAGCATTCCCTTCTTTATGCGGCAAAACATCTACTTCTATGCTCGATAACGAAACAATTGTAGGTGATGATATTGCATATCTGAGGAAAAAAGACGGTGAAGTTCGCGCAGTCAACGTGGAAAAGG
>JAGMEL010000079.1 GCA_023128195.1 Caldifarciminota bacterium
CAACCGGGCCGGTTATAAATATATTATAGCCGGGATAATTAACATTAAGACCTAATTTAATCGCATCAATTGCCCTGGGTTGACCAATAATACCCTCGCATGTCCTAATATCGTTAAGGGTCTTGAATTTGAGAATTTTAGGATTACATTGCCAGCGAAGTTCTGATTGTTTTAATTCACGAAATCTTTTCATATAGCCTCCTTAGTAAATAAAACATCGTGGTGCAATAAATACATAAAAATCAATTATTTTCAAGAATTTTATTATACCCGAAATGATAATGATGTCAATATAAGGGAAGAGGGCTTAAAAGGGCTTATATAAGGCGTAAAGAAGGCTATTAAAGGCTGCCATTTTATAAAACAAGAGGGCTAGAAAGGGCTTATATAAAGCGCAAGAAAACTTGCCATCATTGTAATCTCGAGCCTTATTTGAGCCATCTTCTGCCTTTTTTTAATTCATGATTGACATTATATAATTTTTAACTATAATATCGAATGGTTTACTTCAAAAGGAGGAAATAGTGGATAAAATTACAATTAGTGTAATTAAAGCTGATATTGGTGGGTATGTTGGTCATTCCAGCATGCACCCCAATATCTTAACCAAAGCAATGCAATCTCTTGATAAGCATAAGGATAAAGGTACAATTGTGGATTTTCATGTGTCCCACTGTGGTGACGATCTTGAGCTTATTTTGACCCACAGACTCGGTGAAGAGTCAGGTGAAATTCATAAAATGGCGTGGGATATATTTGTTGAGTGTACCGAGCTCGCCAAGAAATTGAAGTTGTATGGTGCTGGTCAGGATTTGCTTTCTGATGCATTCTCTGGTAATATTAAGGGTATGGGCCCGGGCTGTGCAGAAATGACATTTGAAGAAAGGAGAAGCGAACCGGTGATTGTTTTTGCTGCGGATAAGACCTCACCAGGTGCCTGGAATATGCCTCTGTACAAGATGTTTGCTGATCCCTTTAATACGATTGGTCTGGTGATTGATCCATCTATGCATGGAGGATTTATCTTTGATGTCCTTGATATATTTGAGAATAAGACGGTAAAACTGAATTCACCAGAGGATATATACGATCTTCTCTGTTTGATTGGAGCATCAGAACACTATATTTTAAAAGGAATTTACAAAAAAAGTGGTGAAATAGCTGCAGCGACCTCCACCCAGAAGGTGAATCTAATGGCTGGAAGATATGTAGGCAAGGATGATCCAGTAATGATTATTAGATGTCAGAGTGGATTCCCAGCTGTAGGCGAGGTATTAGAACCTTTTGCCCTGTCCTACCTGGTGGCTGGTTGGATGCGCGGTTCACACTGGGGACCATTTATGCCGGTTTCTGTAGATGATGCTAATCCTACACGATTTGATGGGCCTCCGCGAGTAATTGCTCTTGGTTTCCAGATAACAAATGGCACGCTTATTGGTCCCAGGGATATGTTTGCCGATGTGAGTTATGATTTAGCAAGAAAACAGGCGAATGAGATCGCCAATTATATACGCAGACATGGACCATTCGAACCACATCGTCTACCTCTTTCTGATATGGAGTATACCACACTTCCTCAGGTGCTTGAAAAATTAAAGGGTAGATTTAAATAATGAATCCAAAATTGAGGTTTGCCCCGGATATTTTTTAGAAAAACAGACGTAGTCAAATCACGGGATTTGTTGGGCAAAGGACTACAGTTGTTTGTTGGAGCGGGCGGGCAACTGCAATTTTGGGAAGCTAACTATTACCTGAATTTTCGTGAGGTGTAATGCTTAACCTTTGTCTATTGCCGATTATACTCTTCAGCCAGATTTTTGATCCTGGTGCGACTGGATATACATTCGTTAAACTCGGTATTGGTGTTAGGCCCGTAGCAATGGGTAATGCCTTTACTGCATTAAGCGATGATGCTAATGCCGTATTCTGGAATCCTTCAGGATTAGGAATTATTGAAACTTATTATGTTTCAGGAATGGCGATGAAGCACCTTGCCTATTTCAACTATTATAACCTTACCTCGGCAATTCCTCTGGGAAAACATGGTGGCTTAGGTTTCGGACTATCGTATCTTACTGGAACTGACATCGAGTATTCGGAAAGAGGTGAGAGAGGCGATGAATTTAAGAATTCTGATATGTTATTGAATATTGGTTATGGAAGATCTATTGGAAAACAGAAGATTATTTCGTTCGGTGGTGCAATTAAAATAGTACGTAGTCAATTATATACCTATAGTGCCTATGGTTTACTATCAGATTTTGGTGTAATACTAAATCCTTATAAATATATATATATTGGTTCAGTAATAAAAAATTTTGGTACACCCAGAAGGTTCATTGAAAAATGGGAATATCCACCGCTTAATTTCAGACAGGGACTTGCTTTCAAATTTCCTCTTTGGAAGAATCAATTTATTCTGGGTTTCGATTACTCAATTTATCCGGACGTTAAGCCGACGTTTTCAATCGGTAGTGAAATCCGTATCCGGGCACCCAAGTTCATGGAATCATTGGGTCAGGATAAATTTTCCGGGTTTTCGGTAATGGCAGGCTATCAATCAGGCTATGAGTCTGGGGCATGGTCAGGTTTTTCTTTTGGATTTTCTCTTGAGCTAATAATTGCTCGAGAACTTTACCTTGATATCGCCGTCCTTCTTCTTTCATACGGGTATTTAGGCTCATCTGAACGGATCGCCTTAGGATTGAATTACGTACCCACAAAAGCGCGTTCCAGGAAGTAGAGTAGTTACAGCTGGCATTCCAGATAACAAAACCATCAGCCATACCTGAAAGTGTACCATTAATTTGAGAAAATATATATTCGCCACCAAAACTTTCTGCCCGTAGATCAAACCCCTGAATAAATGGCGTGATTTTAGTACTTAAAGGCGATTTTTTTATAGCTTCTTTCACTGAGTCAAAATATATCCAGTAATTACGCCAGTATTCATTCACTTCTTTCTTAAAATTCCGATGAAAATGGGAGGGATAAAGCATGGGATATAGAATATCAATATGTTCGCCCATTTTTTCAATATCCTGTCCTTCTGTCCTGAGATTATACCAAATCGCAAAACCGAAGACACAGACTCCGATCTCAACTTCATTACCCAATTTGTTTCTTACTTTTTTAAGGAATTGTATTATTGGGGTAGAACGCGGACCTTTAACATTAGTCAACCGAATTCGTTTTACATCACCATCAGTCGGAAAACGAATATAGTCAAAGGCAATAGATTTAATACCAAGGTCAACTATCTCCTTTGTGATTTCAAGTAAATAATCTCTAACTTCATTCTTATAGGGGTTTGTCCAGGCAAGCCCCTTTTTATCGGTCCAGATTTTTCCACTATCATCGAAAATAGCATATTTTTTATATTGAGAAAGATAATCATCTCGAAAACACACAATGCGTGCAATAAGTTTTAAATTGTGCAATGCGGCGTTTTTTATTAAATAGTCAACATCTATATAACGTTTTATTGCACCAATCTTCTGTGCTAGCTTAATGTTTGATGCATAAGATAAGAATCCATAATCGCTCTTGAAATCGACAACAATAGCATTAATTAAACCTGAATCAGCCTTGACAAATATCTTTTCAAGGTAGTTTTTATTATTAGCCTGATAGGGGTTTATATAGATACCCCGAATAATGCTATCAGGATTAGTGTAAAATATTTGGGAAAGGGCAAGTATTACACAGAGGTTCATTTTTTTTGCAATACTCCTTGCCGAGTTTTACAATCAAGGCATGATATTCATTATACAGTTTAACGCGGCGCGGTAAATTACTCTCAAAGATATGGCGGATTTCATCATACGGTTGGTCATATTCAAACATATGATGCCGGGAGAATATTCTGCGCGTGTAGGTGTCAATTACAAATACCGGACGTGAATTTGCGTATAACAAGATTGAATCCGCAGTTTCATAACCAATACCTGAAATACTTAACAATTCATTTCTCATGATTCCGATTTTCTTCATATTCATTCTGCTCGCCTCACCATTGTAATTATCTAAAAAATACTTCAGGAACGCAATAAGTCTTTTACTTTTTAATTTATAAAAACCTGAAGGTTTAATTAATTTCGGAATCATCCTGCGGTGTTTAAGAAGTTTTCCAGGGTCTAATAAGCCTGCTTTTTTGATATTATCTATCGCCTTACTGACATTCTGCCAATTTGTATTCTGGGTAAGGATTGCACCAACCATGATTTCAAATGGCGTATCACCAGGCCACCAGTGTTGAGGCCCGAACGATTTATAGAAAATGTTGTATATCTTTAAAAGGTGTTTAGGAACCAGCCTTCTTGATTTAAACGATAAAACCATCGCTGGAACCTACAAATAATCTCCGTAATCAATTTCTACTGAAGTTCGTATTCGATCAGGTTATACCTACCTTTTTCATTGTGAAACCGCACAAGTCCTATATTCGGTGCATAATCCTCAGTCACATAATTCGTATCTATTATTGTAGTATCGGGAGACATAAATGTTTCGATGATTTCTAATTCAATAGTATAGACATCACCTTCATAGTCTTCCACATATGTAAAACCAGTAACCCTGCCACGAATATAATACTGTGCCTTTATCCATGCTCCGAAGACATTCAGCGAGTCAATTAATGAATCCTCCCAGGTATTACCTGCTACCAAAGGTATTTCAATCCTCATAATAAAATCCTTAAGGATTATGTAGTCGTTACCAGAAAAGTTGTAAAGTATTTCAATGTATTCAGCAATGGATTCGGCATTTTTTGCTAAATATTTTGCGCTACCACCAAAAATTACTGGAAAACATTGTACATGCAGAAGAGTGTCACGCGGTTCAACCTCAACTATTAACGTGTCGTCATCACTGGTATACCGCCACCAATTGCCGTCTGCAAGAGGAAAATAATCACTTGCAGCTCTTTCGATTATATAATTCTCGCAGGAAAGCAGTAATAAAAAGGTGACAACCCATAATACACTTGCGCTTTTAAATCTCATAACCAATCCCCAATTTTACGCCAATAAAACCAGCCTGTATTTTGAAATCAGTAATACCTTCATAATAGAATTTAGGATATATGCGCAGATTTTCACTGTGAAAATTTATCAAAAGACCAATAGTATAATTGAATGTATACCCGGTTTCCTTAACATTGTTAATTTTACGGCTTACATAGTCAGTACCAAATTCCACGACTGGAGAAAACCTCCAATTATTTTTATTGAAACCACATCGTAACCCGTAAGAGTTAAAAGAATAACTGGCATTATCTCCTGAATAATATGTAGTTCCAATTGAAAATGTAACATCGGCAATCCTGAAATGGCGATTAACAAACATTGTTAAAGCAGTGCCGGATTTCAAATTATTGAAACCGACCGCAGGGATATTATATCCCCCTTCAATACCAAATGACATAGAAATTATGATATAAACAAGCATTATAAATAATATATGGAAAAATTTAAAAGTCAAGAGACAAATTCCAAATTCATTCAGGCCATCTTACGATAGGCTGGATTCATAATTTCAAAACATAAGATTTTTCGCAAAATTCCCTTTTCCAAACCCTAACCATATGACCAATTTTGTACAGGGTTGACCCCGTGAAATAACACTTACCTTTGGGTGAATGGAACTAATTTGACGTGAACACCTTATATCAATTAAGGTGTTAGAAATTATCGTTTTGTTTTATTTCACAGGGTTGACTTGAGACTATAATTTTGTATAATTTCTTATGAAGGCGATAGTGTTAGAAAAACAACAGCATTTAGAAGAAAATCCTCTGAGACTAAAGGATGTGCCGATCCCTGAGCCCAAAGATGACGAAATACGAATAAAGATTAATGTATGTGGTGCCTGTAGGACTGACCTTCATATTGTAGAAGGTGAATTGCCGGCGCATAAAATGCCGGTGATCATCGGTCACCAGATTGTCGGCAGGGTAGATAAATTGGGAAAGCGTGTGAGCAAATGGAAAATCGGCGACAGGGTTGGTGTGCCATGGTTATACAAAACCTGTGGCAAGTGTAAATATTGTAAATCAGGTAAGGAAAATTTGTGTGATAATGCGATGTTTACGGGTTATGATGCAAATGGTGGTTTTGCTCAGTATACAGTAATATCCCAGGATTTTGCCTATCAATTGCCGGAAAATTATTCAGACACAGAGGTAGCGCCACTCTTATGTGCCGGGGTTATTGGCTATCAGGCATTTCAGGCTACCGGTCTCAAAAATAAGGGAAGATTAGGGCTATTTGGATTTGGCTCTTCTGCCCATATTATAATACAGGTAGCAATGCATCTTGGTCTGGAAGTTTATGTTGTGTCGAGAACCCAGAAGGAATTGGATTTAGCCAGAAAGCTTGGTGCAAAATGGGTCGGACAGATTGGCGATGACATGGGAGTTTTGCTTGATGCTGGCATTGTCTTTGCTCCGAGTGGAGAATTATTAGTTCAATCCTTGAAAAAACTGGATAAAGGAGGTAGAATCGTTTCTGCTGGAATTTATACTACGCCTCTGCCAGGTTTTGATTATTCTCTAATTTATCCGGAAAAATGTCTTACATCCATTGCCCATACTACAAGGCAAAATGTCAGTTCGTTCTTAAACATCGCTGCAAAGTTTAAAATCAAAACTCAGATTAATGAATATAAACTGGAAGAAGCACAGAATGCTTTGCTTAATATAAAAAATTCAAAGATATCTGGTTCAACTATATTGATTATACAATAAAAAAAGCGGGAACACATTGATCCCGCTTTAAGATTAATAACATTAATTATCTAATCACGACAAGCTTTGCCGTGGTACTAAATTTGCCACAGGTTAATCTGACAAAATAAATGCCATTAGGTACATTCATGCCCTTGGCATCTTTACCATTCCAGATATTTGTATATGAACCCACATGCTTGTAATCATCATTCAGAGTAATGATGTGTTGCCCGATTTTATCAAAGACCTGCAAATTAATATTCCCGGCAACGGGGATAGTATACTTAATAGTTGTTGATCTGACAAATGGATCAGGAGTAATATGGAATTGTAACTTCCTTGCTGGTAATTGAGAAGACCTTTCTACAATACCAGGATACCCAAATGCTCCAAGCATACCATAAACCATGTCTATCCAGTTACCCCAGTGTGCAGCATCAGGTCTACCATCAACTGTCCAGAAGGCACTTATCCAATTTCCTGTTCCCGGGTACAGAATGCCGATTACTTTACTTGAATCTGTATCCTCAAGTACACCATGTGCCTGTGCATCAGGTATTAATTCATCTGGCCAAAAATTATTGAGTTGATAATCGCAAATAGTTATAAAACTAATACTATCAATTTCTGCAAGTCCATGAAGAGGTATTGTTTCTATTGAATCACAATAATCCTGGTCTGCGCTATCAAGATGGAAATAATCTGACATCCAACTCATTGGGACATCACTGTCTAACAGGTCCTGCCCGATTAACCACACCATACCACCGTTTTCCAGGTAAGTACCAATATTATTCTGATCATTATCGGTCAGCGCAGGAACAGTATCCCACCAGTAATCGTAAGTATTCCAGATTACCAAGTCGTAATCTTGCATTGTGCCGAGACTAGGGCCGTCTTCATCAAATGTGAGAATAGGTCCATACCATCCATAATTGTTAGTGTCTCCATATATTTCAATAAGAACACTTTCCCATAACGAATCGGGTTTTGTTACCGAACCAAATAATGAATTACCCGGGTCTTCGACAAATAACACACCTCCCTGGCGCAGTGACGGACGGTATGGAGCCGGCTGATTATTCACAATTATCGTGGATATTCTGCTATTGTCATTATCCTTCTTGGAACATGGATTTGCAACAGACCACGATGTCAGAACCATGATTATTAAAAAGATTTTTAAAAAACATTTCATAAAATTCATCCTATTATTTATAGTTTACTATTATAATTACTATTACAACTGTGTCAATATTTTTTTTAACCACTTTAACATACATAATAAAAAAGCGGGGCATTCATGACCCCGCTTTAATATTAAATAACCACAATTATTTTATCACAACAAGATTTTCTGTTATGGTGAGTTCACCACAAATTAGTTTTATTAAATATACACCATTAGGCACATTCACAGCTTTGGCGTCTGTCCTATTCCAAGTAACCTTATATGACCCAGCATATTTATAGTCATCAACCAACGTAATCACATGTTGTCCAATCTTATTAAAGATCTGCAGTTTAACATCTGCAGCAGTTGGCACATGATAGCTGATGGTCGTTGAACTGACAATTGGATCAGGGGCAATATTTAGCTGTAATTTAGGTTCCAGTCTTTGAGATGGTATTTCTGAAATACCAAGAACTTCAAATGCCTCAAGCATGCCGGTAACTATGTCTATAACTGTTGACCAGTAATCTATAAATGTAGAGTCTCTAGCATCAGCTGTCCAGAATGCAGTTTTCCATTCGCCGAATCCTGGATAAAAAATGCCGATAACTACATCATTAATCGTATCTTCAAGTACTGCATGGCAGCCTACTGTGGCATCAGGTACTAATTCATCAATCCAAAAGGGGTTCCAAAAATAATCACAAATCGAGATCATGCTATAACAATCAATCTCCGCGAGTCCATGAATGTGGAGCGAATCAATACTGCCGAAGGGATCCTCATATGCAGTATCAAGATGGAAATAGGTATCCATCCAGGGGTATATCGTTGGATCAGCATAGAGTAGATCTTGCCCGATGAGCCATACTTTTCCACCACCATCAAGATAATCACCGATATTAGTTATATCATTAGCAGTCAGGTTTGGATTATCATACTGATCATAGGTATGCCAGATTACCAACTCGTAACCTTGCATTGTTGTAAGGTCAGGTCCGTCGTCTAATGGGTCCGTGGTTGGACCAAACCAACCAAAATTACCAGCCCCGTAGATCTCAGTAAGCACACTATCCCACACCGGATCAGGATTTGTTGGCGGCCCATAACCAGAGCCGTCTTCAACAAACAAAACACCACCCTGACGCAGTGGCGGGTGATATTGAGTTGGTTGATTATCACTGATAATATTTTTGGCTGATACCCTGTGACTATTCTCCGCACGGGAATACGGATTCGCAAAAGCCATAGAGATGAACATAATACATAGGACCAAAACACAGATTTTTAACGGATGTTTCATAAACTCTCCTTTCAGCCTATAGGCTTATATTATAATAGGCATTATTATTATTAAGTCAACAGTTATTTAATGACCTTAACAATGCGATTGTTGATAATGGTCTACTTTGATATTGAATGAAAGGCGATTAGCGTAACACAACAAGATTTATTATGCATGAATGTGCACCACAAGTCATCTTGCAGAAATAAACACCACTTGCAACTTTAGAACCGTCCAAATATGTACCATCCCAAATGACCTTGTAAGAACCATAATTATGACATTTGTCAACCAGCGTTTTTACATATCTACCATGTTTATTATATATCTTTATTGCTATCCATTCAGAAACTGGTACTGTGTAACTGATTGTCGTGGAGTTGCTAAAAACACTGGGAGAACCCATTATCTGGAGTTTAAGCAATGGCACTTTCTTTGTGGGCAATTCCTTAATACCAGTGATGTTGAAGACAAGGAGCATATCTTGGACTAATTGTTCCCAGGTACTATAAGGATTCGGATTACGACCGTCTATTGCCCAGAAACTGGTAAGTGAATCATTACTGAGTATACCTGGATACTGATTCCAATCAGTGTCCTTGATAATATGGTGCGCATCTGCATCTGGCATAAGGGCATCAGGGTTAAAGTTATTCCATGCATAATCTTCCATAATAAAAAAAATGCTCCCAGCTACTTCAGTCAAACCCTGTAAACGGGTTGATAGAGCCCCGGAGATGTAGTCTTCTACATAACTTGCAAGGTGGAAATTTGTTTGGAGAAAGTTAAATGATACGCCACTGTAAATAGCATCCTGACCAATGAGCCAGAACTTTCCGCTGCCGTTTATATAATTTGAAATATTGAGCTGGTCATTGTCAGTTAGTGTAGGGTTTTCATAATGATCATAGTTATTCCAGATTACAAGTTCATAATTTTGCATCGTTGAAAGGTCAGGACCATCATCATACGGGCCAGTCGTTGGGCCAAACCATCCAAAGTTTCCAGAACCGAGCAGATTGGTTAAAACGGAAAGCCAAAGGGAATCGGGGTGTATGAGTGGTCCCCAGCCTGCATTGTCTTCAACAAATAAAACATTGCCTTGCCGTAATGAAAGGGCATAAGGGGTTTTATAATTACCTGCAACATTGTCAAAGTGAGAATTACTATGTGCCATAGCGATAGAGAATAAAATTACCCAATGTACTGTCATAAAACCTCCTCCAAAACCTCAACAAAACGATTATCGCCAATATGACACCGGAAAATAATCTCCCGTTTTTTTGTGGCGGCATCTTCACGCACAATCCTTTCGTATTGAAAAACATCCTCCCATATCCCATTGACCTTAATTCTCTTAGGATGCGTGTACAACTTCCCTCCCGAATACCATTCAACTTCTATGCCGGATTTTTTAGTCATCTTCTAACCGGTTGTTTTTACCTGTTTACTTCTTACGATTATATTTCTTTTTTTTATCTCTGTTTTAATGAATCGGCAAACATTTTTTTCCATACCCAAATATTCAGGGGGAATAATACCAAAATTCGGATAATGCTTGATACATTGGGTTATTATTGAACCGGTGTATGCAGTCATTCGTGCCATTGAGGTAATCCTGTTTTTTTCATCGTAATAGTCGATGCACGTATATTTTCTCATGCTATTTCCTTTTTTGATTTGGATCATCAAAATGGAAAGGTCCTTTTCATCACCGCTACTTAAGATGCGTTTTAAAAACTCTATGTTAAAATCTCTGGCTTTAATCGAGCTCGTGCCGTAATGAACAGGTTGGTTTGATAAAAAACCACATTCAAAAATAGTCTTGAATAGCTTGGCATGTCCAGGATAACGAATTGTTTTTTCTTCCATATTTCTAATATTCTTCATTGTCTTTAATAGAGTACGTAAACCATCAGTATAAAAACATTCAAGCCTACCTATTTTAGGAACCTTGAATCCCTCAATACCACCCAATGTTTCAGCTGAGATAATTTTGTAGTTTTTTATTATTCTTGTCGGTCTTGTATACTCTTCGATTAAGTCTGCTGGGGACCAGGTAATGCGATAATTAAAAGGAGGCTGCGGGTTTTGGGGTATTCCGCCGACCAGAATCCTTAAATTATTAATGCCTCCTAATTCTTGATACGCTTCGCCAATTAAGATATTGCTCAAACCCGGTGCAAAACCAGCATCAGGCACAATCCTTATTCTCTTTTTATTTGCCCTTTTATGTAATAAAAACGGGTCTTCTGGCGCATATGATATATCTACCAGGTCAACACCTGCCTCAAGTGCACATTCCATTGTGTAAAAACCGAGTGCCGCGGGTAACGCTCCCACAATAATATCAAACCCCTTTATTAATCTAATAAATTTAACTGTTGCTTTAACGTTAAATTTACGTATCCTGATATTTGAAATCTTTTTAACCTGTTTCAGGTTATCAATATTATTATCCAAGACAGTTATTCGATGCCCGGCATTAATTAAATCCATGGCAACAACCCTACCCTGCATACCAGCACCAACAAC
>JAGMEL010000008.1 GCA_023128195.1 Caldifarciminota bacterium
GAGTGATAATTTAATCTGCATTATTTGCATTTATTGTCATTGCGAGGAACGACGCGACGAAGCTATCTCCACCCTTTGTCATTGCGAGCGTAAGCGAAGCAATCTCAATATTCGAGATTACCACGTCCGCCATAAACCTGGCGGACTCGTAATGACACAAAAATAGTATGTCGTTACGTGGTCATCGCAGATGACCGTGGCAATCTTAGGAATATGAGTATGAATTTGGAGTGCAACATGCCTGTGATGACTTCAGTCGAATTGCCCCCATGTTGAGTAGTTCAGAATTCAATGCCTATGCCTAATCTAAATCTGAACGGATTTTTCCAATTTGTTGGGTCTTTATAAAGGTCATCCCGTGCTGCAATGTAGTCATCCCGTTTCTCAACCGGTGTAATTAATCCATTATGATCATGGTCTGCCTGTGGTGAATAACGCGAACTGCTCATCGAAATGGAACCAAATTGAGAAAGAGGAGGATCTGGATATCCGTGGTCATCAGGACTGCCAGTTGTATTATAGACATCTGTTATCTGTTTGGTATTTAAAAGATTATTTATTAGACCGGTAAGCACTAATTTCGCTGGACCAATTCTAATACCCCGGCTGAATTTCCAATCAATATTCCAAAAACCGGGCATGCGCATTGAGTTCACATCACCGAGTTGGTTGCCTGCTAAATCTTCTGGTGTGTAAGGAAGACCTGAGTTGGATGAAATCACAAAAACACTTGTGAAGTCCTGTAGAGGCATGATAACAAAGTTATTGGGAAATTTAGAATCCAAAGTGATGTTTATTGTGTGTTTTTGATCGAAATCGAGTGGTGCGAAAGTGACGGTCATATAAGGATCTGGATATGAATAGGTGGGAGTACCTTCAGCTTGCTGAAGAATATATGTGATTCCTACACCCCAGATATTTGTAATCCTTTTTTGCATGTTGAACTCAAACCCATAAACATTACGTTCGTTAACATTGAAATATTGGAAATAAGACATTGGAATCGCCATAACTTCTCGGATTTCGGGTAGATCATGTACATTCTTAAAATATGCAGTAAAGCCAAAAATAATGTTTTTGAATAACTGACTTTCAAACCCCATCTCATACGCTATTATATTCTGTGGTTTTAAAAAGATGTTACCTAAAGTAGCACCGCCAATAAGTAAATTATGCCTGACAACAGCAGTGTCAGTTACAGTATATAGATAATGAAATGTAGGGAGTTGAAAATAATGCCCATAATTGAAACGGAATTTCAAGCGGTCAGTAACCAACAAAGAAAATCCAAGGCGCGGTGAAAAATTAGTAATCGCATCTGCTTTAATAATGGAATCGTTGATGAAATCAATTGGTTCTGCAAATGTGATAGTTTGCGGGTTAAAATAGTCATACCTGATACCTAACCTGACAGTCAGATGTTTGAAACAAATTTTATCCTGGATATACCCTGCGAATTTGTAAGGTGTTCCCTGATAGTAATCCCAGTGAGGATTACTCCACCAGGGAAGGTCAGTGTTGAAATATTCGAGCTCATAATGGCTGTAATCAGCACCGGCTTTTATTTTATTGTGTTTGCCAATATCTTGTGTAGTCTGAAACCGAACCTGTAATTCATTATTGCATTCATATGTCCACTTTGGATAATCACCATACGTATAGAAGATTCCTTCGATCCCATAGGGGCTATGACGCAGTGCTTCTACACCAATGCTCGTATATTCTTCATGATACTGCGGTATACTACTTACTAAAATTTCTCTTACAGGAATCTCGTCTTCAACAAGGTAATCAATCAGATGTTCTGCTTTTAATCGGTAGTCATCATACCATTTTCTGTTATTTTCTTGTTCCCATTCATAATCTCTGTTTCCATAACATATATCAGAATGAGTCATGCCGATCTTTAGAGATGTCAAAGTTCTGGTAGTCAGCATATAATCAACAGATACTAAACCAATCCACTGCTTTGTGCGGGTCATTGGTCTATTCTCAACATATTTCAAATTATTGCCGGGCTCTGTATAGGGACTCCAGCACACCCATTGTTCTCTTGATTTGTATCCTAAAATAGAAATACTCCCTTTGTTTTCAGGAAAAAGAAAGGAAACTTTTCCCTGTAAGTGAAAGTCATTTCTTGGTGAAGGTATTTTATACAGTGCCTCCTGAAAAGCATCAGTTTGCATAATATTTCCTGAAAAGAAATAGCGAATTTGAGACACTTTTGGTATGGGGCCGCCCAGGGAAAAATCATAAAAGTCATAACCGAAATTCAGTTTATCTCCGGGAAAAAGTCCGTCAGTCAAGTAATTAAAGTGGCCTTTTGTCTTTACACCGCCTTGTTTCGTTATAATATTCACGATACCGGAAAAAACATCGCCATATTCGGCATCATAACCACTGCTTATAATTGATATTTCTTCTACAGCCGATGGGTTTATTCGGGCATGTTGCCAGCCAGTATAATAGGGTGACATTATGGTAATGCCGTCGAGATAATACGTGATTTCATCATAACCACCACCGCGTAGATGCAAGCCGAAATCGCTTTCAATTATCTCCGGTTGGAGTTTAATGATTTCATCAATAGTGGTAACTGGCAAGCGCTCGATTTCTTCAGATATGATTGTTTGACTGCTCGAGGTTTGGGAAAAATCTATTAACTGATCTTTCATATTTAACACGTGATACATTCCATTGATCACATGAGGACGCATAGCGACGTCGAGCACAGTAGTTTGGTCTGCATTAACTCGAACATTTGTATATTCATAAATATCATAGCTGACAAACACTATGTGAATTGTGTATGTGCCAGGTTTTAGAAAGGGCACAATATACTCGCCATTTTCATCAGTTGTTACAGTTAGGTTAATTTCATTGACAGTTACCTCAGCCTCAATTAAAGGTTCACCTGTTTCTTTGTCTACAACCTTGCCAGTAATTCTCCCGTATTCACCGGCAAAGAGAAAAAATACGCTACTCAACAATACAAAAAAAACTGTAAATTTTGATGTTTTCACCTGTTCCTCCTTTATATTACATTATAAATTCAAGCCGTGAAAAATTTGTGAAATAAGACATATCTATTTGATCAATATTATCTCTAATCTACTCTTTGTCAAGATTTTAATTACAACGAAATTATTTTATCCTTTTCCATGCTCCGTCATTCCGGTAATTACCGGAATGACGGAGTGATATGGAGTGCAATGAGCTGGTGTGAATAAACTTAATCAGAGTGATCCAGGTCTAAAAAGTGGTGATTATGTATGTTCGGAAAACAAAGCAATCGCTGGAATTTTTATATAATCTCCGTATTCAAAAGAGCTCGGAAATAATTTTACAGAGCTCTCGTAGTATTTTTCTTGACAGTTTGGCTTTATTCGGTATAATTGATTGGAGAAATGTGATGTTAAAGGCTTTAACTAAAATTTTTGGTACAAAGACAGAGCGCGAGCTTAAAAACCTCTGGCCAATAGCTGAGGAAATTAACAGTATTTATGAAAAATTACAGGGTGTAGATTTACTAAAACAGACTGAGGATTTTAAAAAGAGGATCAGCCAGGGTGAACCCCTTGATGATATTCTACCCGAAGCATTTGCCTCAGTCAAAGAGGCATGCCGAAGACTTCTTGGAAAAAAATGGCCTGTGGTTGATATAGAAACCGAGTGGAATATGGTGCCTTTTGATGTCCAGTTGGTTGGTGCAATCGTTTTGCATCAGGGAAAGATTGCTGAGATGAAGACTGGTGAAGGTAAAACACTCGTTGCCACAATGCCTCTGTATCTAAATGGGTTGACTGGAAAGGGTGCGCATCTAATTACAGTGAATGACTATCTTGCACGCAGGGACCGTGAGTGGATGGGTCCTGTGTATGAGTCTGTCGGTGTAACTATCGGGGTACTTCAAGGAGGAATGGATAATGAATTAAAAAAAGAAGCGTACAATTATGACGTTACATACGGAACGAATAATGAGTTCGGGTTTGATTATTTGAGAGATAATATGGTGTGGCGGTTTGAGGATAAGGTGCAGAAACCTCATCACTACGCGATCGTTGACGAGGTGGACAGCATTCTTATTGATGAAGCGCGGACCCCGCTTATTATTTCAGGCCCGGTCGAGCATGAAACCAAGACATATAATGAGTTGAATCCTATTGTTCAGCGTTTGTGTTCAGCACAAACTGTGCTGGACAGCAGAAATGTTGTTGAAGCCAAGAAACTACTTGAAGAAGGTAAAGAAAAAGAGGCAGGAATTAAGTTACTTCAGGTACACCGTGCCTCACCTAGAAACAAACAATTATTAAAACTCGAACAAGAAACAGGTATAAAAAAGTTGATAGATACTACAGAACTTAACTATATAAGAGAAAAATCCTTTGCAGAAATTGATAAAGACCTCTATTTTGTTATTGATGAAAAGTCAAATATCATAGACCTGACGGAAAAAGGGTCGCATTTTGTTTCACCAAATAATCCTGAGATGTTTGAATTGCCTGACCTGAGTGAGAAAATCGGTAAAGTTGATAAGGATGATAGATTAACACAAAAAGAAAAGATTTTCGAGAAAGAGAAAGCATACCAGGATTATGCAAAAAAGAGCGAAATCCTGGCTAATCTGCGCGCATTATTAAAGGCTTATAGACTTTTTGAAAAAGATGTTGAATATGTAGTGCAGGACAGTAAAGTGATTATTGTTGATGGTTTTACGGGCAGGCTGATGCCCGGCAGAAGATTTTCTGATGGTCTGCACCAGGCGATTGAAGCAAAGGAAAGTGTTAGGGTTCAGGAAGAGACCCAGACTTTTGCAACGATTACCATCCAGAACTATTTCCGGATGTATGAAAAACTTGCCGGTATGACTGGTACTGCTGCAACCGAAGCGAATGAATTCTGGCAGATATATAAACTCGATGTGGCTGAAATTCCAACTAAAGAGCCGGTTCGAAGGGTCGATTATGAAGATATTGTGTATCGTTCAAGACGCGAGAAATATAATGCGATAATTGATGAAATTGTAAAGTGGTATGAAAAGAAAAGGCCGATTTTGGTTGGTACTACATCGGTTGATGTATCTGAAATTTTATCAAAACTCCTGCAGCGAAGGGGTGTTCCACATGAAGTGCTGAACGCAAAACATCATCAAAGAGAGGCAGTGATCGTAACGAGTGCCGGCCAGCCCGGAGCCGTGACGATTGCGACAAACATGGCAGGCAGGGGAACTGATATTAAACTGGGTAAAGGTGTTGTAGATTGTAGTAAATGTTGTATAAAATGTTTATCTCATAATTGTTCAGAATGTGAACACGAACAAAAAAATGAGTGTTTGAAAGAGGTTCCTTGTGGTCTTTATATCATTGGCACTGAAAGGCACGAGGCACGCAGAATTGATAATCAACTGCGTGGAAGAAGTGGCCGGCAGGGTGATCCAGGTTCAACAAGTTTTTTCTTATCTCTTGAAGATAATTTAATGAGAATTTTTGGCTCCGATCGGGTAGCAGAAATAATGGACAGATTTGGCGGCGAAGAGCAGAAGCCGCTTACCCACCCACTCGTAACCAGGGCTATTGCCAATGCCCAGAAAAGAGTTGAGGAGAATCATTTTGAAGTACGAAAACACCTTTTGGAATATGACGACGTGATGAACCGACAGCGCGAAACCATATACAAAATGAGGGATGCAGTTCTAAAGGGTGAGAATCTAAAAGGCAGGGCAATACAATTGTTCGACGAAGCGATAGAGGATATTCTTTGGAGACACACTGATCCCAAAATTAATCCTGAAGAGTGGGATTGGGATAGTATTAAGGGTGAATTCAATATGATCTTTTTAACTGATACAGTAATACCAAAAGATAGGATTCCTAAGATAAAGCAAGAAGAATTGCTCGATATGCTTCTTGAAAGGGCAAAAGAAAAATTATCATGGCGCGAACAAGAACTTGGTGAGGATGTCTTCAATGAACTTTTGAAATTTGTACTTATGCATATAATAGACAGCAAATGGCGTGATCATCTGTATGCTTTGGATGACTTGCGGCAAGGCATTAATTTACGAGCGTATGGGCAGAAAGATCCTTTAATCGAATATAAGCAGGAATCAAGCAAAATGTACGAAAATATGTTAGTTGACATTGCAAAAAGTACATCAGGGTTAGTCTTTCGAGCACAGCCTGGTCCAAAACAAAGAAAAGTACAGAAGACCAGAGAATATAAACCTACGGACGCGGCTAAACCGGGTGGTGCTCCAGCAAAACAAAAGACAGTGACAGTCGGAAAAAAGACAGGTAGAAATGATCCTTGCCCGTGTGGCAGTGGTAAAAAATATAAGAAGTGTTGTGGCAGGAATGTAGCATGAAACCATATCAAGTTCATCTTTTTACTGACAAGGATAAAATTCCTATTTTCCTGCCTTGTGAGCCATTTTTTGTATACGAAAATAAAAGATTTTTGAATTTTCGGATCTGTGATTGTCTTTACCTGAAGAATCATGAATATTTGAAAGAGGTTGCAAAATTGGATATTGAATCTGGGGGGATTACATCAACTGATAGAAGAGTAAAAATAATGGAGGATTTGGAGAGGGCGATGTTGGAAATTAAAAAGGTTAATGCGTTACTAATGTTCCCGGATGAAATTTCCGCACATCACGCTATGTTTTCTATCTTTGATTCAAAAACAACTTTCTTCGTTGATTACGCAACATCACCAAGTATAATTGCTGTGCTACAGTATCGCAATATTGAATATTATAATTACCACGATCTCGAACAATTAGATAGACTTCTAAGCGCCAAGAGTGAAAAGGTGATAGTGATTGATGGCGTATATGAATGGATTGGTAATATAAGTCCGGTAAATGATTTAATAAAGGTTGCTAAAGATAATGAATGTTTTATTGTCGCAAATGAAGTTAATTCTTTTGGCTTTTTAGGCCGCAACGGTAGAGGATTTATAGATCTTTTTAATTTGTATGATGTGGTAAATATTGAAGTTGGTAGTTTTAGTAAATTCCTGGGTGGGTTTGGCTGTTATGTTGGAGCCAAAAAATATTTAATCAATAAAATTAAAGAAAATATTATCGATATTTTAAATCCTCTTCCTCAATTCATGCTTTCAGTAAATCTTGCCGGACTGTATATTATCAGGACAGAAAAAGAGAGAAAAAAAATATTTCAAAAACTCTGGAAGAATAGCAGGTATTTTATTAGCCGTCTTAAGCAAATCGGGTTATCAACACGCAGTGAAACACCGATAGTTGTTATATCATTTAATAATGATGAGGAAGCAGGACAGTTTACTAAAAAATTATTTTTTGAACAGATAATTGTTGCTCAGAATAAAGAACGTATTAGATTATGTCTTTCTATTGAACATAGTAAAGAAGATCTTGATTATTGCCTTGATAAATTAGAGTCAATTGGCAAGGAATTGGGGATTTTAAAGTCATAACGGGCATGAATGCCCTACTTTAATTTAATAACTTTCGCAACCATTGAGAAATTGCGATTCTCAAATTGTACAAAATATATACCTGCTGGCAATTTACGACCTGAATCATCTGTGCCGTTCCAAGGGATATGGTCGGATTGTTTTATAGTCGGATAGTCGAATTGCCCCTCGGTCCTGAGACCCTCGGGATCGAAGGATCTAACCAACCGACCTGTTACATTATAAATTTTTAGCGTTATGCTCTTTGCTTTTTGCCCCATGCTGAATGTAATCTCTGTTCTGTTTCGGAATGGGTTTGGAGTGCAGCTTAATACAGCAGTAACATCGTGTCCGATTACACGTACTGTATCGCACCCGGAAAACGGCGTGCCGTCAAACAGCTGTCCAGTCACCATAAATTCTACGGCCGGACCAGGAGTAACCCCCACAAGATCCTGAACTGCAAACTTCGCAATAAAACGCTGTGCAGCCACATGTCCAGACAGCGCTATTGCACCTTCACATTCCACAGTCTCAACATCGATTTCATGAGGGTCATAACCCGCAGGAAGGATAAGAAATGCCGTAAACTTACCATGACTATTCAAATTGATAACTTCAGGCTTAATGTCAACTGAAGCAGAAATCATTCCCGATGATGTATATGTTACCCGAACTTCATCTAATGACGGTAAATAACATGGATTGGTAAAAGCAAGTTGCGCTTTATATTG
>JAGMEL010000080.1 GCA_023128195.1 Caldifarciminota bacterium
AAATAGGTACAATCTTCTTTGGGAGAAATTTGAAAGTAGGCCTTTTAAACTTAATGAGGCAGTGAGTGCTTTAAAAGAACATGTTGGGGACAGCTCAGAACAGGTTACGATTGCTTTATCTGAGTTAAGAAAAGCAGGTTATTTGGTTAGCAAATTCGATCCCAAAGATGCACGAAAGAGAATATATAATATGAGGAGTAAAGTTGAGTATATTTCTGAAACCTTTTCTCAATTATCTCGTGGTGACCTTGATGGTTTGTTAAAAAAAGCAGCAGACATTATTCGTACCAGAGTTGACTACACATTCATTCTTGTCCTCCTCTTTTACAAACGTATTAGCGACAAATGGGACATGGAATTCAAAAAGGCAAAAGAAGAGGCACTTAAGGATGGTTTAAACGAAAAAGAGGCAGAGCAAGAGGCAAAGAATGCCATGTATCATGACTTTGATATGCCTGAAGAATACCTGTGGGAAAAAATACGTAAGGACCCTGCAAAGATTCCAGAGAACTTTTCGAAGGCTATGAAAAGTCTTGCAGACCATAACCCTGAGCTACGTGATGTCTTTGAAAATGTGGATTTTGTTCAGTTTACTAATAACCGAGAAAATGCTGAAATCCTCAGACAACTTGTCGAATTATTCAGTGCCCAGTCACTACAGTATGTCTCACCTGATATTCTTGGAGATGCTTATGAATGGATATTAAAATATTTTGCGCCACAAAAGGCAAAAGAAGGTGAAGTTTACACACCAAGAGAAGTGATATGTTTGCTCGTTAAGATGCTTGAACCAAAACCTAATGAAAGCGTTTATGATCCTGCTCTGGGATCCTCGGGTATGCTTATTCTTTCATATCACCATCTCAAACAACAAAATGGTGAAAAAGCGGCAGATAAGCTTTTTCTGTATGGTCAGGAAGCAAATTATAAAACTCTTGCTCTTGCTAAGATGAATCTATACATCCATGATATAAGAAACGCAAAATTGGTGCTCGGTGATACACTTCTCTATCCAAAATTCAAAGAAGGTGATAAACTGCAGCAATTTCATATTTGTATCGCAAATCCTCCATGGAATCAGGATGGTTATTATGAAGATGTACTCAAGAAGGGTGAATTCTGGCACGAACGTTTTAGTTATGGCTTTCCTACAAAGCAATCAGCAGACTGGGCATGGATTCAGCACATGCTCGCGTCAGTAAATAAAAAAAATGGTCGGGTTGGTATTGTAATTGATAATGGGTGTCTATTCCGAGGCGGCAGAGAAAAAGCAATAAGGTCTGGAGTGATAAAAGATGATTTGCTTGAAATGGTAATTCTTTTGCCGGAAAAGCTCTTCTATAATACAGGTGCTCCTGGTGCTATTTTGATTTTTAATAAAAATAAGGCTAAACATAGAGAAAATCGAATTCTTTTTATTAATGCAAGCCAGGAATTCAAACAACATCCTGAAGTTAGGAAACTGAATTGTTTGAGTGAGGCTAATCAAGAAAAGATTGTAAATGTCTATAAAGAAGGTAAAGAAATCGATGGCTTTTCCAGATTTGTCGACCGTGATGAAATCGAGAAAAACGACTTCAACCTCAACGTCACCCTGTATGTTTTTCCTGAGGAAGAAATCGAACAAATCGACATTCCCAAAGAATGGAAAGAACTCAATGAACTCGACACTGAAATCGCCAAAACAACCAAAAAAATCGAAGGTTACCTGAAGGAACTCAAGTATGATGCCTAAAATTCAATGTTTCCTCTCCCTCGAAGGGAGAGGATTAAGGTGAGGGTGAAATATCTTTAACGGGATGAAAGTGAATCTTACTGTTCGAGAGAGCGAAGCGAATCGAGAACCTTCTCATTGTCATTGCGAGGAACGAAGTGACGAAGCAATCTCAACTTGAGATTCCAAATTGGAATATCAAAGAGGATATAGAATGAAAGACATAATTTCTTTAGAAACGATTGAACAAAAGATTTTTCTAATAAGAGGACACAAAGTAATGATAGATAGAGATCTTGCCAGATTATACGGAGTAGAAACAAAATATCTGAATAGACAAGTAAGACGAAATATCGAGAGGTTTCCTGAAGAGTTCATGTTCAATCTAACAAGAGAAGAGAAAGATGAACTGGTGACAATTTGTCACCGGTTCAAAACAATGAAACATTCAAGTACTTTACCTTATGCGTTCACTGAGCATGGTGTTGCAATGCTTGCCAGTGTTTTGAAAAGTGAGAAAGCAGTAAAAATAAGTATTGTAATTAACAAAGCATTTGTCCGATTAAGGCGATTTATAGCAACTCACAAAGAACTTGCCCACAAACTGTCAGAACTCGAACGAAAAATCGCAAAACACGATGAGGACATACAAGCCATTTTCTACGCAATCAAGCAGCTCATGACGCCATCTGAGAAACCTAAACGGAAGATTGGATTTCATAAAGAATGATAGATAAGGGTCTGCACTATGTTTTGGCATAAAGAGTCAAATTGGTTCGGGATTATGAAAGCACGTTATTACGAACCTGCTGTAAGTAGGAGTGGCAATCTCAACAAAATTACTGTTCGAGCTTGTCGAGAACCAATGTGTATCTTCTTTTTTGTCAAAAGGACTAAATAATGAGAAGGTATAAAATATTTGTCAGCGGTGTCCAGAGGGAGTTAAAATCTGAACGACGAGCAGTTAAGGATTTTATCTCAAGAAACCCATTATTAAAAGAATATTTCAATGTTTTTCTTTTTGAAGATCTCCCTGCGAAAAGCAAATCTGCGCAGAAGGCATATTTAGATGAAGTTCGTAAAAGCGATATCTATCTCGGTATTTTTGGCGATGAATATGGGAAGATCGGTAAAGATAATTTATCTGCTACTGAAAAAGAATTCCGTGAAGCACACCAGCGGAATAAAACGATTTTGATTTATGTGAAAAACGAAAAAAGCACAAAAAGACACAAACGGATGTGTGATTTAATTAAAAAAGCAGCGGATGAATATATCTATAAGGACTTTAATATCATTCAAGAGCTCAGTAATAGTATTCATGAAAGTATGGTTGATTTTTTGAGAGACGAGGGGATCGTAGGAAGGACAATTTTCGATGAAGCGATTTGCGAGAAAGCATCATTAGAAGATATCGATGATTCCAAGATCAGATGGTTTCTGAGTCGAGCGCAAAAGAGACGTAAATATCCGCTTGATGTAGATACACCAATTATGCAGGTTCTAACACATCTGAATTTAATTAATAAGGAGCGATTGAAAAACGCGGCGATTTTACTGTTTGGAAAAGACCCGCATAAATATCATTTACAGGCTGAAGTTAAATGCTTGCAATTACATGGTACTGAAGTTGAAAAACCATTTTCTTCGTATCATATATATACTGATAACATATTTGAACAAATTGACAAAGCAGTGGCATTTGTGCTTGATGCTATCAGATTGCCGGTTATACAGCAAACCGGTACTGCTGCTGTAAGGCGTCCCTTGGAAATTCCAGAGTTTGTTATTCAAGAGGCAATTGTCAATGCTGTAGCACACAGGAATTACAATAATACAGCCAGTGTGCAGGTAATAGTATTTGTCGATCGTGTTGAAGTGTGGAATCCTGGGAAGCTACCAGCACAAATCACTATTGAAGACTTGAAAAAGCCACATACATCACATCCTAATAATCCGCTAATGGCTGAGATTCTTTATCTCGCAGATTATATACAAAAAGTCGGTTCCGGCACGTTGGAGATGATTAAACAGTGTAAAAAGAGCGGATTGCCAGAACCTGAATTTAAACAACTCCGAAGTGAATTTCGATCCATTATTTCACGCGATATATATACAGAGGATATGTTAGCAGGACTCGGTCTAAAGAATCGCCAAATAAAAGCAATAAAGTATGTAAAGGAAAAGGGTGAAATTACCAATAGAATATATATGAAGTTGGTGGAAATATCAAAACCTACTGCTACACGTGATTTATCCGAATTAACTAAGAAATCGATTTTGGAGAGAGTTGGTAGAACCGGTAAGGGTACAATTTATAGACTAAAGGGCTCACAAAGGGCTCAAAGGGCTCATGAAGGACTCACAAAGGGCTCAAAGGATTAATCCATGATCAATTTAAGAGACATTTTGGGACATAAAGATGGATATTCTATATTATATATACCTTGAAGGGATAGTAAACCACACTAACTTCCCCTCCCTTGATGGGAGGGGATTAAGGGGAGGGTGATGTTATTCTCTGAGCGATATGGTCATAAGAAAACAGTAATGCTGAAAAAAGACGAAATGCCAAATCATTTGAGAACAAGAATATGGAATGTGTTTCATAATCAAATATTTAAAAAAGCTGAACAGGAGATTGAAAACCTTTTTATTGACACTAGTTTACAATTTACACGAAATTTATGGGATAGATTTTTAAAAGGTGACCTCTGGGCTTTTGATAAACTCTCTCCATTATATAAAGTTATGAAAATAAAAGAGAGCTATGATAAATTAAAATGGTTTGAGATATATGATTTCGTTGAGTATTGTTTAGAATTTATACCAAAACCTACGCTAAAGCCAAAGGAAGTAATAGTATATGATATAAACAAAATATTTGAAGATGAAAAGGCATACTATAGAATTATTAATGAGAAAGTGAGGCCAATCACCTCCGAAGAAGAAATCAAAGAAATCGAAAAAGCTCTAAACATACACGATAAATTCGCACCTGTGCAAGAACATTTATCAAAAGCATTAGACAAATGGGCAGATAGAAGAAATCCCGATTATGCCAATTCAATAAAAGAATCAATAAGTGCGGTGGATTTACTGGTGCAAATTATTTTAGGTAAAGAAGGGAGTTTGGGTAAGCTCGTTGATGGTTTAAATATTCATCCTGCCTTGAAAAAAGCTTTTAATAATCTTTATGGTTGGACTTCTAATGATGCTGGTATTAGACATCCTAAATCAAAAGAACCATTAAGCTGTGGTGAGTCTGAAGCGAGATATATGTTGATTACGTGCTCCGCATTTATAAATTATATAATTGCAAAACTTGATATTGCTAATAGTCATAAATAGGAGAATAAAAATACTATGTTTGATGATCCGTTGTTAAATATCACATTTTCGGTTTATCATAATAAAGGCGTTTATGCTTTACTTTTAGGCTCAGGCGTTTCAAGAGCAGCCCAAATACCTACAGGCTGGGAAATCACTTTGGACCTTATCAATAAAGTTGCTGCCATAAAGGGCGAAGCAACAAACAATAATCCCGAACTGTGGTACAAAGAAAAATATAAGGAAGAGCCAGACTATTCTAAACTATTAGAAGAACTCGCAACAACACAAACTGAACGTAGAGCACTGCTGAATGCCTACTTTGAACCAACAGAAGAAGATAGAGAAAAAGACATGAAGATTCCAACGAAAGCACACACCGCCATTGCGTCATTAGTTAAACAAGGATACATTAAAGTCATTCTGACGACTAACTTCGACCGTCTTATGGAGCAAGCATTAGAAGGGGAAGGGATGATACCTGACGTTATTAGCAGTGAAGATTCTTTAAAAGGTACAATTCCTCTTGATCATTCAAAATGCACAATAATAAAACTGCATGGTGATTACAAAGATACACGCATTAAGAATACAATAAGTGAACTCGAACAATATTCCGGGAAGATGAATAAGTTTCTTGATAGAATTTTTGACGATTATGGATTGATTATATGCGGGTGGTCAGGCCAATGGGATACCGCATTACGAAATGCAATTTTGAGGTGTTCGAACCGTAGGTATGTTACATATTGGGCAATCAAGGATGAATTAACTGACGAAGCAGTAGGCTTAATACAACATAGAAAAGCTGTGATATTTGAAATTGATAGTGCTGATGAATTTTTTACAGAGCTTACTGAAAAAATCACTTCTTTGGCACATGTAGAACAACCACATCCTATATCTGTGAAAATAGCAGTTGAGAGTGTTAAAAGATTTTTATCAGAAGACAAATATAGAATCCAGCTGCATGATTTTGTTCATACTGCAGTAGAAGATACGTTTGCTGAATTATCTTCTGAAAAATTTAATGTGCAAAGTGCTAATGTTGGCAAAGATATTTTCGAATTGCGTCTTCATCAATATGAAGCAGCTATTCAAAAAATAATAAACATATACATCACAATAGCTTATTATGATGTAAACCAACAACATAGCGTTCTTTTTAAAAATGGCATTGAACGTGTGGGAACGGAAATATGGAAATCTGTGGTAGGTATTTTCCCGAATTTGCAGTTCTATCCTGCACTGTTATTGTTATATGCTTCTTGTATTGTAGCATTATATAAGCAGCATTATAGCGTTTTAGCTGAGATGATTAATGGAGAATATTACCGATTCGACCAAAAGCGAAAACTATTGCAAAAACTCGTTATACGATCTGTGTTTTACCGACTACCGAAAGATTATATTCCCCGAGAAAAAGCTGCAACAGAATTTACACCAGAGACTAATTATATTTTTGATTTGTTATACAAGGCAATAAAACAATACATACCTGATTTCAAGAAGTATGAGGAGTTTTACAATATCTTTGAGTTTTTATTAGGTATGATATATATGGATGTGATTAAGGATGCCTGGGCTCCAAGAGGGCGTTTCATTTGGAATTGGCGTGATCAAGGACGATTTGCACCGATTAGTACGTCTATAATAGAAGACTATATACATAAAAACACGAAGTGGGGAGATGATTCACCGATTTTCAAGGTGGGATTATTTAATGGATCTCATCAACGATTAAATGAAATATTTGTAAAATATATTGATTTTTTGAAATCAATAAAGAATGGAATGATTTAAGATGAAAAAGAATGATGCACCTTATTGGGGTAAGACCAAATTATGCATGTTATTTTCGGTTGAAACAGGCTCAACGCCTTCGACAAAATGCAATGAGTATTGGGACGAGGGGAGCGTAAACTGGTTTACACCAACCGACTTAAGCAAACTTGGGAATAGTATGATGATTAAAGCGAGTGAAAGAAAAATTACACAGATAGGTTTGGAAGATACTAATTTAACATTGCTTCCTAAAGGATCAATAATTATATCAACCCGTGCACCTGTAGGATATGTTGCTGTGCTAGATGAAGAGGCAACAATTAATCAAGGATGTAAAGCATTAGTAGCGAAAAATACAAATAGTGTAGTATCAGAATATTTCGTGTATTATTTAGTTTACAAGCGTTCTTTACTTAAAAATCTAAGTGGTGGAAGTACATTCAAGGAACTATCAAAAAACACTTTGGAAAATCTTGAAATCCCGCTTCCTTCCTTCCTCGAACAGCGGAAAATTGCTGAGATTCTCAGCACCGTGGATGAAGCGATTGAGAAGGTGGATAAGGCGATTGAAAAGACTGAAAGATTGAAAAAGGGGTTGATGCAGGAACTTTTAACAAAAGGAATCGGGCACAAAGAATTTAAAGATACAGAAACCGGGAGGATACCTAAAGAGTGGGAGGTGGTTCGGTTAGAGCAAGTAATAAAAAATATTAGAAACGGATTTGCAAGTGGCAAAAGGGATGATAATGGTGTTGTGCAGATTCGAATGAACAATGTTACTACAGATGGTAAAGTTATTTTCGATTCATATCTAAAAGTACCTAAACCTGACAACATCAATGAATGGTTATTAGATAGCGGAGATTTTCTATTCAACAATACTAACAGTTATGATCTAGTTGGAAAATCCGCAGTATTTAAAGAGTCACCTTTCCCCTGTACCTACAGCAATCATTTTACGAGAATCAAATTCAATACCAGTAGCACTCATCCCAATTTCATACTATATCATTTTTTGGTTCTTTGGCGAAAAGGGTATTTCAAGTCAGTAGCAATTAGGCATGTAGGTCAAGCTGCTGTTCACAATAGATACTTATTAAAATTGAGTATTCCTCTACCATCAATCGTTGAACAACGAAAGGTTGTGGGAATCATCAGTGGTGCGGATCAATATTTAAAGACCTTGATTGTGAAAAAGCTGAAATTCGAGAAAATCAAAAAAGGTTTAATGAATGATTTGCTGACAGGAAAGAGGAGGGTTTACCCCGTTAGAAAATGAAAGATGAGTGTTACTATAATTCAATATGCACTAATCAAAATCATTGCCAGCCGGGTGAGCGAGCAAATAGGTTATTGCGATTTTCTAACGGGGTGAAAGTATGAATAATTCCGAAGTATTTTTGGATATTGCCAAAGCAGATTTAAAGGCCGCCCAGTGCTTATATCAAGCGAAATCATATCCTCATGCAGTATCTTCTCTCCAACAAAGTGTTGAGAAGACCTTTAAAGCACTTGGTGCACTTAATGATAACTTGACTATTGATGAATTTAAATTCAATATAGGTCATCATTCACTCGGTGTTCTTAGTTTTATGATGGAAAAATTTCAAGGGGCGTTAACATCAAATAATTATAACAAACAAAGCGATTATGTAAAAAATGTAGTGAAAAGCGGTGAATTAGAAGAATTTTTGAAAAATACGGAGGAGATTGCTCGAGTTTTTAAAAACAGAAAGTTATTTGAAAAATTACCAACATCTGAAATCCTTGAATTTCTACCGGAGTTATTGTCCAAGAAAATTAGGTTAGGATTATTACAAAAAGCTCGTCCGGAAATTGATGCAAAATTGAAATTATTTATCACTTCATACAATATTTCGAATAATAAACGAGATATTGTTGATTCTAAAACATTAATCTCATACATGAATAATATATTAGGGGCCATATGGGAAGCTGAACTTATTTTAGCAGTGTTATCTTTATTATTTCCACCTTCTTGTTTGGAAAAAACAAGATATCCTACTCAGAATAGTGACCCTTTGAAGATTTACACAAGAAGACATCCTATTGTTCGCTCATTTCGTCAGATAGCAAGTTTATGTAAAATTGCACAACGTGGGGTTAAAAAAGCTAGTAAAAAAGTTGCTGAATTGGAGATGGATAGTGGCTAAATTTTCTGAAAAATCGCTTGTCAAAAATTACATTATCAATCGGTTGAAAGACGATTTAATGGATGATTTTCTAACGGGGAGGAAGAGAGTTAGCCCTTATCAAGGAGTTGATTAATTGGAGTCTAGGTATATAGTTATTCGAACTAACAAATTTAGAAGGAGGGGTACTGATATATGTTAATTCATGTTGATGATATTCATGGGATTGATATAGAAAATTTTAATAAATTTCTAACTTTTGTAAGCGTCCAATTTGAAAATGAATCTATGAGAGGAGCTATTGTTCTTAGTTCGGCGTGGATAGATTTTGTTTTGGGAGATATATTAAGAGATTATCTTACAGGCAACGACAACAAGGATTTTCTTAATAAGAATATGACTATTAGAGCAAAAATAGAGCTAGCTTATCGTATTGGTGTGATTAGTACGCAACTACACGATGATTTGTGTAATATCAATAAGATACGTAACGAATTAGTACACCTCAAAAAGAAAAGAGATACGTTGAGTATTATTTTTTGGGAAAAAGAGAGTATTCAAAAAACAGGAAAAAGAATCGTAAAGAAATATATACCGATTATAAATGCTTTTTCTGAAATTAGAAAGAAATTCATAGAAAATAAACTAAAGGGTGATTTTCAAATGATGTTAGGTATAATAATTCATTATTTGTGGCATTGGCACACCGCAAGAATAAAACAAGCTGATATTGAGCCGTTCTATCAAAAAGGGTATAAAAGTCTGTTGAATAAGAAAAAAGAGAGAAAAGCTAAGTTTTGGCAGAAGTTATCATCTATGGGGAAAAAGAGTGATGTGGAATAAAAAAATTCTGGGGCAATCTTTTCGGATTCCCCAGAGGTTCGTCTCTACGGTACACTATAACAAATTGTGGAAATTTGTCAAGGGGTGAAAATAACCTATGAATTTGTCGGATTTAATGAATGATTTATTGACGGGGAAGAGAAGGGTGAGAGCATGAAGAACACAAAACTGCACAGATATAATCTTTCTCATGAATATTGCGTTGATGAAATAAAAGAAATTCTTAAATTAAATAGTCAATTCTATAGTACCATTTCAATCCGCTGCGTGGCCATTAAAGAAGAAAAGGAGCCATCAGTATGGCGCAATGCGCTATGTGTAATTAAGGCTTTTCCAAAAGAAATTGTCGCTAAGAAATTTAATAGCAGAATATATGATAATATATGCCTACTTGAAGACTGGCTTGGACCTGGTGATTTGATAGATTTTATTACAGAATTCAAGAATGGCATAATCAAAATTGCTGATATAGATGTAAATATAGAAAATCCCGATTTACGACAAGTCCAATATTTGCATGAATCATATTGGCCGGAACCATTTCCAGGTTACTTATATTCTGCATATGGAGGAGGTCAGAGAATAAATGTACCCAATGACCCTCTATTAAATCACAAAAACCCATTTTATCCGAATCCTGACAGTGCTATTGCATCATGGTGTGAAATTTCAGATTACCAAGGACCTTCAGATTCACGAATGGGTATCGTATCCATATTCCTGCCAGAGTGTAGGGCATATTTCGAAAAGCTTGTGTATATGCCCGGAGAGAAAAAACTGTCAATAAAAATAGCGCATAGAGAAAAAGATTTGGATATCTTCCTGAAAGGCGCTTATAAAAGTCCTTATGGATATCAAGAATTATCATACGAGGTGAAGAGCTATACGATAAGCATTCCAATTAATGAAAATGTTGCCGAGAATTTGGAGCAATTTGAAATATATTTGCTGGATGGGAATAATAACATTTTAGATTTCCATAAGGAAAGCCAATTTTCAATTAAAGAACGTATAAGAATATTTAGGATACCAATAAAAACTGAAAAAAAAGACGATATTATCGACAAAGCTATTCAAATAGGTGAAAGTAACACACTGGAGTTTAAGCCTTTCATAAAAATAGGTGATAATAAAATAAATGAAATTATTGAGACAATTATTGCTTTCGCAAATACAAATGGTGGAAAGATAATTATCGGTATAAACAAATATGTAGTTCCTGTTGGTATTGAAAACGATCTAGGGAAAGAAGCAAAAAGACATAACAAAAGCTATAAAGATTTTTTAGAAGAATACATTGGTTATATTCGAAAAGAAATATCCGATAAACTCAATAAATTGCCTGATTATAGAATAGAGAAGAGGGCTTTTAGTGACCACGATTTCTTAGTAATTGATATATCTGCAGGTTCACAAAAGCCGTACGCGAATATTCAAACCAAAGACATTTTCATCCGCAAAGGCAGTAATAATGTTAAACCTGATCCAGATACCGAATTACCAAAGTTAATACCTGGTAAGGAAGATTTATTGAGATGGTAGATAAATTCACTGAAAAATCGCTCGTTGAAGATTACATAATCAAGCAGCTACAGGATAAAGGTTGGCGCTTCGTGCCTGCTGATGAGCTTGAGCGGGAGGGTTTTGAAGAACCGTTGTTGATTAATAATCTTATTAGAGCAATACAACGTATAAATAAAGAATTAAATGTTGGTGATGAGGAAATAAGTAAGGTTTTAAATGAATTAAATCTAGTGGTGAGTGGGCAGGAAGGGGCTAAGAGAATTTTAAATTTCTATAAATTTGGTGTGCCGATAAAGTTTGAAAAAGAACGGGTTATTAAGTATATTCAGTTGTTTGATTATGGAAAAAATGAGATTGCTTCGCCCCTCGATAAATTCGGGGCTCGCAATGACGCTTGGGTATCAAATAATGAATTTATTGTAACCAGGCAGGTCTATTATTCAGGTAAAGAAAAAATTCGTACGGACATTATGCTTTATGTAAATGGTATTCCCCTTATTAATATTGAATGTAAAGACCCAACCAAACCCGGTGGCACATGGTTTGACGCATACAAACAGATAAAGGATTATGAGAAAATTGTGCCTGAGTTATACAAATATGTTCAAATAGGTGTTGCGGCAGAAGCAAGAGCAAAGTATTTTCCCATTGTTTCATGGCAGGACGATGTTAAAAAATACGAATGGCGTGAAGGAATTAAAGATTCTATTGATGCGACAATTGAAATACTAAAACCCCAGAAGTTGCTTGATATTGTTAAAAATTTCTTTTTTTCTCGTATTGAATTTGGTAATGCCACCAAAGTAATCACCAGGTATATGCAGTACCGTGCAGCAAATAAGATTGTAAATCGAGTTCTCGGCCATCTTACTGGCAAAACAGATAAAGACAGAGGACTTATCTGGCATTGGCAGGGCAGTGGTAAAACTCTGACTATGATTTTTGCTGCCCATAAACTCTATTATAATCCTATACTTGAAAATCCGACCATTTTTTTCATTGTGGATAGAATTGAACTTGAGGAACAACTTTATACAGAATTTTATTCTCTTGATATTTTAAGGCCAGAGATTATTGGCTCAGTTGATGAACTACAGAAAGTCTTAAGTTATGATAGCTATCGAGGAAAACGAGGGATTTTTATAACCCTCATACATAAATTCCGTAAAGAAGAACTAAATGTATTGCAGAAATATCTTGAAAAAGCCTCGCAGGACAAGACAACCATCATGAACAGGCATAATGTCATTGCGTTTGTAGACGAAGGTCATCGCACCCAGTACGGCTTACTTGCGGCTCAGATGAAGGCTATTTTGAGAAACGCTTTCTTTTTTGCAATGACCGGTACACCCATATCAAAACCAAAACATGGCAGGGATACCTATGAGCAATTTGCATATTTACCTGATGAACCGTATTTAGATAGATATTTTATTTTAGAATCTATTAAAGATGGTTTTACAACGAAGATCGTGTACCAGCCAAGACTTGAAGAGTTGCATTTAAAAAAAGATATGCTTGAAACTTTTCTTGAAGTGGAACTCGATGAGATTCCTGAATTTGCACGCACCGAAGTTGAAGCTAAAACAAAAGCAAGATTGAATCCAATAAATGTTTTTCTGGAAAACCAAACTCGCATAACTCAGATTGCCCAGGATATAGCTCAGCACTTTAAGGAAAATATTGATGGCAAATTCAAGGCAATGATCGTGGCTGCTAGTAGAAAGGCTTGTGTATACTATAAAAACGAACTCGCAAAACATTTACCAAAGTCATATTATGATGTTGTCATGACATCTGAACGTGGTGATAATGAAGTTATTTACGGTTATGTGCGTGAAGCTCGTGAAAAATACGATGGCAAGGATTACAAAAGTACACTTAAAGAAATAATCGATAAATACAAAAAAGACGATTTTCCTAAAATTCTTATTGTTACTGATATGCTTCTTACTGGTTTTGATGTTCCGCAACTACAGGTAATGTATTTGGATAAGCCGCTCAAAGAGCACAGGCTTTTACAGGCAATAGCGCGGACAAATCGCCCATATGGCGATGAAAAAGCAGCAGGAATAATTATTGACTATGTGGGTATTTTGAAGGAGTTCAAACGTGCTCTTGAGATATATTGTAAAGATGACAAAGCAGATTTTGCTAATGCACTGAATGACTATGATAGTATCAAACAAGATTTTAAATCGCTGATTGATGAAATTGCAAGTATATTTGGTTCGTTGACCCAAAACTATAAGCGCAGTACACTTTTGAAAGCAATTGAGATTCTCACCACTGACGTACAGAATGAGGAACAGTTTGTTGATAAATACCGAAATCTAAGAAGGGTATTTGAACTATTAGGACCAGATATTCAGAAACTCAAATACTTTGATATCTATAAGTGGATATCAGCAATATATACATATTATATGAAAACTGTTATGAGAAAAGCGAGTATTGATGCTTATGTCCAGAAGTTCTATGAAAAGACAGTGAAATTTGTCTACAAAACAACTGATGTGGAAAAAATTGACAAAGAACTGCCAATAATTGCTTTTGATGAAGAATATCTGGAAAAACTTGAAGAAAAGATAAAGAGTAAAAAAGAGAAAGCTGCAAATATGCTTTTTACACTTCAGCGATTCGTGCTTGTTGAGAAATATAAGGATCCTATTTATGAATCATTGGCAGACCATGTAGAGAGGATGATAAAATACTGGGCTGAGAAGACAAAAGATTATGAAAGAATTTATAAAGAAGGTGTAAAGGTTGTCGAAAACATAAATACACTAAGAGAACGACAGAGGAAGCTTGGTTTTGATAAACTTGAATACGCAATGCTTTTGAACCTTGAAACTCAATTTGGTGAAGGTAAGATATTGATTGATGAGGTTAAAATACTTCGTAGCGAGTTGGATAAACATATGTTTCCAGGCTGGCTAAAACAGGTTACTGTTCGAAAAGAAATTGAACGTACAGTTCGTAGATTTGTAAGAAAATTCAAAAGCAAACATGACATGACATTAAAAGATATTGATGCTTTATACAATAAGTTAATTGAAAGTGTGAAAAATTATGGTGCATAAAGACATAGCATACCAGGTCAAATACCGAAACATAAAATACCCAAGACTTGAGTTTAAAACAGGCACTTTGGAATTAATTTTGCCTCACGGTGAAAGCCCTATGGATTTGATTAAAAATCATAGTCATTGGATTACTGAAAAACAAAAATTCATACGAGATTGCTTAAAAGAGTCACGAAACAGGAAAATAGTTAATCGAACTGAGGAAAAATTTAAACGACTCATATCTAATTTAGTTAAGGATATTGCTGAAAGACTAAAAGTTAAGATAAACAAAATATACTATAGAAAAATGCGAACTAAATGGGCAAGCTGCAGTCCAAAAAGAAATTTAACCATAAATACATTAATGAAATACCTGCCAAAAAAACAAATAGAATACATTACCTACCATGAGCTGGTTCATCTAATCGAAAAACGCCACAACGAAAGATTCTGGAGATTGATCGGAAAGAGATTTGAAAATTATGCAAAGTTAGAAATGTCTTTGTTTTCATATTGGTTTCTGTTGATGAAATATAGGAAGAAATAATATGTTTCAGAGGGGCTCATGGCGAAACTATGAAGCGATAATACGAAATCTAATAGACAAATTGAGAAATGTAAAAAGTCAACTTAACTTAACCCGAGTAGAACCAAAAATAAAAATCGGTGGCGCAAGTGGCACAACATGGGAAATAGATGGGATCGGATATGATGCAAATAACAAGCCGGTGCCAATTGAATGCAAGTTAAGGTCAAAACGCAAGGTTTCGCAGTCAATACTCGCGAGTTTTGCTTACATTATTAAAGATATAGGAGCTACAAGAGGAATTATTGTAACTCCGGTTGGTTTACAAAAAGGTGCAAAGAAAATCGCAGAGCACGAAAACATTGAAGTAATTACACTTAATCAGAACGCATCCTCCAATGAATTTGATCTTGTATTACCTGATCGAGGCCAACATCATCTTGGAGTGCACGCAGTTGGCAAATTTAAAGATGAAGTAAAGATGGTACGAATTCCGCGAATAAAGAAAACGATAAGTGAATGATCGAGGAACATCTGGTGGGTTGATTTACAAGCGACACAGATTGGCGAATGCGAAATGATATCCAATCTCAACAACTGACAAATGTGAAGTGCAATCGATGAAGATCGTTTACTTAGATACTTCTGCTATAGTTGATCTAGCAAAATTTACAAAAAAGAGATATTGGAAAAAACTGGATGATTTACTGCGGGATGGAAACCATACATTGGTTATGTCTACCACTCATTTGTATGAATTCGCCAAAGGTAGGAAGGAAAATGACTACACCGCGATGTATCTGGATACACTACTACCATATATACAATGGATTATACCACCATGGTATATATGGGAGGAAGAAGTTAAAGGCGCCTTATATTACCATAATACCGGGGGAAGACACGAATTTCGACGTCTATATGATTTATTTTTCACAATGTATACGACTGTTAATCGTAAATACCGTAGATTGAAATATGATTTAAGACAACCAACTTCGGTAGCCGAGACTATCGAATTTTTCAAAAAGGATAAAGTTTACCTAGAAACCCAGGAAGTGGCTGAATACAGTGCTAAGATGGTTAAACGTATTAGAGAAAAGGCTGTAATTTGGCAAAGTTGGAGAAGTACATTACGTTTTCATATACGGGATTGCTGGCCACAAGAAACAGTGACAGGTTTGAAGATTCCTTTCGAACATGCTTTTTTAGACGGACTGCTTGGAGTTGCTGACCTTTGTATGCCCAGTCTGGTATTTGCGACAAAGCTACATAGAGTTAAATACAATAGCAGTGAACGTGTTGAACCCAACGATTTCATTGATGAATTTCACGCGAGTTTTGTACCATACTGCGATTCAATTATGCATGACAAAACAACCTGCAGGCGTGCAAGACAAACGGGTTCTGAATTTGGTGCTAGATTTACTAGTGAGCCAGAAGAGCTTTTAGAGATTTTGGCTAGATAATAAATAGCACATATAGCACCTATGAAAAAAATTGTATCTTGACACGGAGCGAATTGTGTATAGACTTATTTTTGGAGAAGGTATGGTTCTCTTGGCAGGAGGTCCTGGTTAAGGGGCTATACCTTTTTGTTTTAATGCTAGGAATGTGAAGTTAAAATGTGAAGTTAATAGGAGGGGATGTGCAACCAAAGGACAGAAAACGAGTATTATCTGACCATAAAAAAGTCAAAAAGCGTTTAGTCCCGCCTTTTGTCTATCGATTAGCTGATCGTAGTATTTTACTTCAACCGACAAAGTGGATTGATAACATTCTTCCTGAAATACTATGGCTTGGTATATTGAATGAAAGGTATGGTGTTAAAAATGGTACAGCATTGGCTCTAACATTAGCAAAGTCGAGTATGTCTATTAGTAAGTCAAGCAATAGGAAATTTTTTTCCATTAGTGCTTATGAGCAATTTAATCCAGAACAACAAGATGCAGTCATGGGGGAATTAGAGGATTCTGATTCAGAAAGGCTTAAACAAAGTTTGGATATTCTGATTGCATTGTATCCGCAATGTCCATTAAATTTTCTGTATGGTCAAGAAAAGCCCCAATACCAGAATTATAAAAGTAAACTATTTGATTACCAGGAGATTTTGGCAAAGTTTTTTAATAAGCACGGCAAATCGACAATGTTAATGCAGTCAAGTGCAGTTTATATTGGCTTGGCTATAGATGTTTTACACATAAGAGTGGACAATAGCTTGGCAAATCTAGATGCCATTACTAAATACCCTGATACGGAGGAATCACGACAGGTTGCATCAAATGTACGTGCGACCTTATCATCTTTGTTTACATTTGACACACCCGCAGATGGTTCAGATTGGGCAAAGTACTTCTGGATTCAAGGATTTAAGTTGGCACCCTGTTTATTAAAACAGATATGGGAGGAGTATGAAAAGCGATGAATACTGGAGGAAAATCTCAGAGATTGTAGAACAATATGTAACTTTAGTAAGAGATGAGCTTTGTGACCGATGGGATAAGTGGGAGATTGACCTAACCAAGCGTGAAATGCATGAAGTAATTGGCGGAATCATTGCAAGGCAAGTGACGTTGGCAATATACATTGCAAGTACGCCGTTTATCTGGAGTGGTCATATTGCTCCCATTATACTGCGTACAATGGTTGATAATTACATTATGTTTGCTTGGATATTTAAAGACCCCGTAGAAAGATCAAGACAATATATATTGTATGGTCTTGGGCAAGAGAAACTGCAGATTGAACATCTTAAGACCTTAGCAAAGGATGAATTTACTGAACAAATCATCAAGGTTAAAGAATCTTGGCTTGATTCGCAAAGGTATGGTTTTCTTACAGCAGTTACCGTTGGGAGTTGGGCTGGTGTAGATACAAGAACGATGGCTGAGCAATCAGGTTGCCGAGATGAATACAATTTTGCTTATACTCCATTCAGTGCCGCGACCCACAATATGTGGCATCATGTATGCCAATATAATCTTATTCATTGCACAAATCCATTACATCGATATCACAGAGTTCCTTATGTGCCGAAACAATTTGCATCAGACATTGATTTTCTATACAGAGCTGTAAAATATGTTGAGAAGATGCTCAGCCTTTTTGATTCAAAAACAGGAATTCAAGCAGAGGTCCCGTCTGCATACAATTATTTTGTGAAATCAATAGATCAATTGCACGATGAGGAAAAACAAGGAGATATTAAAAAAAAAGAATCTGAAAGGGCATGATATAGGGTCACATATGACAAAATTGTATCATTAAATATGCGCATAATTGAAATGATATGTATTATTAATATCTGTGCCAAAACGTATAGTAATAGATAGAATTCCAGTCTAGTATAATACATAGTTATTTCACTTAATGCCAGTCCTGAATTGCCTCACGGTTACTAAAAAGTTGAGTAATGCGTGTGCTATAATCGGAGATAATAAAGTCTGCCGCCAGATGAAAATGCCACCTAATAATGCGCCAGTGAT
>JAGMEL010000081.1 GCA_023128195.1 Caldifarciminota bacterium
TCTCCTATTTTAAATCTTTTATCTAGCATCTTACATCTAATATCTATTTTGTTATTATCTTACATTCATCCGGGAATCGATTCATCTTACTGCCCCAATACGTATCTCCAACATATGCGGCATCCAATATATAATACCCGTCACCAGCATAAAAACCATCCTGTCTCAAGATTTTTCCAGCCTCAGCAGTCTCTGGTTTTAAACCCAATGCCAGATGATTATGCCAGCTAATAAAAACGATATCAGAATCAGAATATCCAAGGACTGCCTGGAGCAGACAATACAAAAACACACTGCGCCCATCACAGTCATTCAGGCCTTCCATCAATTGATTGCTCACACTCTTTATTGATTGTTTATTATCATAGATAAAAACACTCTCGGATTGACAAAACTTAAAAAGAAAATTTACCTTATCATATTCATCAAATTCATCTAACAGGAATTTAAGTTTACCCACTATACGAATATTCTCCAATTCCCTGATTCCCGATGCAATCATGCCAAAAAGACTTGGCGGTAGATTCCCCGTCCATTTGACCTGTTCTTCTGGAATTGAAGCAGTAATTTCATATTTGCGGTCTTTATACGACCATATTAATCTTTTTTTATAGGATGTACTACTAAATCCTGGTAAATTGTTTATGAGGCATATTGGTTTGAGAACAATTTTTTCAGTTCCAAGACTATAATATGTCGATGCTGGATTTTCCACTTTCAATTTGCCCACTGGAGTGTAGTCATCAAATTCCTTTAAATAATATTTTTTTTCATGATTCCCTACCCAATTCCCTTTTCTTATGTTCCAGGTTTCAGAAAAATTTATACCAAGATAGCGTTCTCTTTTATTATGGTAAAAGTATTGAATATCCCATCCCAGTTTTTGCATTATTGCACATGTTGCAATAGCATTGCTCTTTAAATTACTGATTTTATTAAAAAATATCTCATTTAAAGAAAAATAACCCTGAACATCTTCACAGTCCAATTCAGAAAAATATTTAATAAAAAATATTATTATGGCAAAGGGATTTTGTTCTATGCCTATTTCTTTAAATTTTGAATCCCAGGCTACAAGCATTGAGTCAGAAATTTGACTATATGATTTATTAAAACATTGATCCTCATTTTTTGATACTGTCATTAGCAATGTGAATCCTGCGCTATTTTGTTCTAAAATATTTTTGTTAATAATATAAAAGAACCCGCATAGAATAACAAAAAAGGCTATAATAATCTTTTTCACAAGCAACCTCACTCCGTTCGGGTACTTGTTGATTCAAACGGATACTTGCAGATGTAAACGGATAAAACATCATGTATCCGTGTGCATTCGTTGTATTGAAAATTCCTATACTTTGATAAAACTATCCGCCTTAGATGGATTTCCATATATTCAACAGACATCGATGTTTATTGCGAATCTTATTTTTTGCCTAAACCTTCAATCTTCTTTTCTAAATCCTCAATTTTTTCCCTTAATTTTTCCTTCTCGGCTTTTGAAATCTTGACCCTCACGCGTACTAAAAGATAAATAACTACGCCGATCAAAATCACTTGAGGGATTATTATCTGCAACCAGTTCCAAACAAATCCAAAGATTAAAGTCAGGAATGACAAAATTAAAACGCTAATCAAACCTTCAACCATAAAAACCTCCTTAATATAAAAGCATAAAGGCTCAAAAGGGCTCAGAAAAGGCTGATAGAAGGCTAAAAAGGACTGAAAGACTAATAGGGCTCAAGACAAAATTTTTCATACCCTCTTGTTTCCGCTTTTGCCTTTCATTGCCCTCTTAAGCCATTTTAAGCCTTCTTATCCCTTCTCGTGCCATCTTATTTCCCCCTTACAATCTCTTTAACCCTCATCAGCCGTGTTAGATCACTCCTTTCTATCTCAGACATTTTTAACTTTATGAATTTAATCGTTTCGTCAATTGAGGGAATAAGAATGTATTCCAGGGCATTGACTCTCCGGCGGGTCTTCTCAATTTCCGCAGAAAGAAGTTCGAGCGTCTTTTCCAATTCAGCCAGTTCAAGAAGCAGGGAGATAAGTTGGTCAATCTTCAAGAGGGCAAGATCCAAATCACCGGATGTAGTCATAAAACCATAGCTGATCAAGCCACCCGATATTTTCTTTTTGAATTTTGGTATTTTCAAATTCAAAATTCGTTCTGTAGTATAATCTATATCTATAGTTTTTGTTGTCGCTAAAAGAGCTTCATCTGTTGCCTTTGGGAATTGTTTACTTGAAGCAAAGTAGAAATAGCCAAATGCGCGGCGCAACTCATCTTCAATCTTTAACCGTGAATCTTTGATTCTGTTAACCAGTTCAAGAATCTGTCGCATTAATTCATCCTGCTTATCCTTTAACAACTTATGACCACGACGGGCAATTGTGCCACGCCGCTTAAGGCGCAGCAACTGCATTCTGGTAGGAGGAATATCCAGCTTCATAACACCGATTTCACAGATT
>JAGMEL010000082.1 GCA_023128195.1 Caldifarciminota bacterium
TATTATAACACTGATTACACAGATTTCTTATTATACTTATAGTTAATATATTATTCTCTTCCATTGTAGGCTAGTACCTCCAAAATTCAACAACAGCCCCACTTTCAGATTTGCTGCTTTAAGATAGTTTATCATCTGCATCTCATCAATTTTTGTTAATTTCCCAATTTTCTTTACTTCAACAAGAATTTTGTCATTAATAATAAAATCAGCCCGATATTTCTTTTTGAGTTTATAACTTTCATAGTAAATGTCAAGGGAAACTTGATTTTTGAACTTAATTTTATTTTTTCTAAATTCTATAATCAACGCTTCTTCGTAAACTGCCTCCAGAAATCCTGGGCCTAATTGTTTATGAATTTTCATAGCAATACCAATAATCTGATAGGTAATCTCTTTCAAGGGAAAATTCTTTTTATTGCCCATCTGTGTAATCTGTACTTTACTTGTCTGTGTCATCTGTGCTTTGCTTTTCTGTGTAATCTGTGCTTTATTTTTCTGTGTCATCTGTGTGATCATAGTATCTCTGTAAATACTCTTCTCTCACTCTCTTCATCTCACTACGTGGCACCTGACGTAAGAGGTCCCAGCCGAGGTTTAAAGTCTGCTCAATAGTTCTATTCTCATCCTCACCCTGTAAAATGTATTTTTCTTCAAAAGCCTGTGAAAACTTAAGATAAATCTTATCTAAATCAGATAATGCTGCTTCACCCAAAATCACTGATAATTCTGCTGCTTCTTTACCCCGGGCATAGCAGGCGATTAATTGATTAAACAAATCAGCATGGTCTTCCCGGGTCTTACCTTTACCAATACCCTTATCCTTAAGCCGGGACAGTGATTGCTGAACGTCTATGGGCGGCGAAATCTTCTTACGGTAAAGAGAACGCGAAAGAATAATCTGACCTTCAGTAATATATCCAGTCAAATCAGGAATAGGATGGGTCTTATCATCTTCGGGCATTGAAAGAATTGGAATCAATGTAATTGAACCCTTTTTGCCTTTTATTCGACCCGAGCGTTCATATACTGATGCAAGGTCTGTATAAAGATAGCCCGGATATCCTCTTCGACCCGGAATCTCTTTTCGTGCTGCAGCTATTTCCCTCAGCGCCTCGGCGTAATTGGTCATATCTGAAAGTACGACAAGTATATGTAATCCCTTTTCAAAAGCAAGGTATTCAGCAACTGTGAAGGCAACCCGCGGTGTTGAAACCCGCTCAATTGCCGGGTTGTCAGCCAGGTTCAAGAATAGAACTACTCTTTCGAGTGCCCCTGATTTTGTAAAATCCTGTATGAAGAAATTTGCCTCTTCAAATGTAATACCCATTGCACCGAATACTACAGCAAATTCTTCTTCACCTCCAAGTACCCTTGATTGTCGAACAATCTGTGCTGCTAAACGATTATGGGGTAATCCAGAACCAGAAAATATAGGTAGTTTCTGCCCGCGCACCAGGGTATTGATTCCATCTATCGATGAAATGCCGGTTTGAATAAATTCATCAGGATAATTGCGCGCAGTTGGATTTATTGGCGCGCCATTTATATCGAGCATAGCCTCAGGAATAATTTCTGGCCCGCCATCCTTTGGCCGACCAAGACCATCAAAGATTCTTCCCAACATGTCTTCTGATACACCAATGTGCAAGGTCCGCGCAAGAAATCTCACACGGCAATTTTGTACATCAATGCCCGTAGAACCTTCAAATATTTGAACCAATGCCTTATCTTTGTCAACCTCTAAAACTCTACCCCTTTTCTTTTCACCCGAACCAGTGTAAATCTCAACCAGTTCTTCATACTTTACATCTTTTACGCCTTCAACAAGCAAAAGAGGACCGGCAACATTCAGAATACTGCTATATTCTTTTATCATTTCTCCTCCCTTGATTCTTTGGTTCCCTTTGTATTTTTCTTTTCGTTCTCTTCCCCAGCAGCCTCTTCTACTTTCTCTTTTTTATCTTGCTCTGCCTCTTCTTTTTTCTCCTGGATCTTCCCCCCTTTAATAAGCCTATCAAACCCTTTGACAATCTCATCCTTTATCTTATCAATCTTATCAATCTCTGTTTCTGGCAGATATCTCATCCTCGCTATCTTTTCGCGAACCTCCATCTTTATTATATCGCTGAATACTGCACCTCTTGCCAATGCATTCCTTGCCTTATTATAATTGAACAAACATGCCGAAAGCATCATATATTGTTTTTTGAGGGAGGCATATGTATCAACTTCGTGAAATGCATTTTGGTGTAAAAAATCTTCGCGCAGAGAACGCGCTCCTTCAAGAATCAACTTATCCTCAGGCGATAATGCATCAACGCCTATGAGCCTCACAATCTCCTGGAGTTCAGCTTCCTGCTCTAAAAGACGCATTGCCTCTTTTGATAAATCTGTAAAATCTTTTCCGACCTTCTTATTTATTTCTTCGCTGACATCATCTACATAAAGGGAATATGAGTTTAACCATGAGATCGCCGGGAAGTGACGCTGATAAGCCAGCTTATCCTCAAGACTCCAGAAAACCTTAACAACACGAAGGGTTGCCTGAACAACCGGGTCTGATAAATCACCACCCGGCGGAGAAACTGCGCCTATGACACTCAAGGCACCCTGCCTTTTAGGCTCACCCATAGCTTTCACTCTACCTGCCCGCTCATAAAATGCACTGACCTTGGCACTAAGATAAGCTGGATAGCCTTCCTCGCCAGGCATCTCTTCTAATCGTCCAGAAATCTCTCTCATTGCCTCAGCCCAGCGCGAGGTTGAATCTGCCATCACGGCAACTGAATATCCCATATCCCGGAAATACTCGGCTATTGTAATGCCGGTATAAACCGAAGCTTCTCTTGCCGCCACAGGCATGTTTGAGGTATTAGCAATAAGTACAGTCCTTTTCATGAGCGATTCACCAGATAATGGATCCTTCAATTTGGGAAATTCCATGAGCACATCAGTCATTTCATTACCACGTTCACCGCAACCAATATAAACGATTATCTCTGCCTCTGCCCACTTTGCCAGTTGGTGTTGAATAACAGTCTTCCCAGAACCGAAGGGACCAGGGCAACAAGCAGTGCCGCCCTTTGCTATTGGAAAAAATGTATCAATGATCCTCTGGCCGGTTGGCAGCAAAACTGTCGGGGCAAGTCTCTCTTTATATGGCCTTGGCTGACGAACTGGCCAGCGCTGTAGCATGGTTAGAGAAACAACCCCATTTTTTGTTTCAACCTCACATATAGTATCAGTAACTAAAAACTCACCTTGTTTAATAGTTTTAACCTTACCTTCAGTATGGTGCGGCATCATAATCTTATGGATAACCAGCACGGTCTCTTTTACCTCACCAATAATGTCTCCCGGTTTAACCACGTCGCCTTTCTTCACAAGTGGTTTGAAGTGCCATTTTATATCACGCTCCAATGCCGGTATCTCTATGCCCCGACTAATATTATCACCGGTCTGATCCCTAATTATATCCAAAGGTCTTTGAATTCCATCAAAGATTGATTCAATAAGTCCCGGACCGAGTTCAACAAAGAGTGGATGGTCAGTCATGTATACTGGTTCTCCAGGACCAATCCCAGATGTATTCTCATAAACCTGGATCGATGCCGTATCTCCAGAAAGCTCAATTATCTCGCCAACTAACCGTTCTTCACTTACCCGCACCACATCATACATCTTACTTCCAGTCATTCCCTTTGCCACAACAAGCGGTCCTGACACTTTAATTATTTCACCTTTTCTCATTTTTCCTCCAAAAAGACATCAGCACCGACCGCCTTTTTTATCACACCCCTAATCCTTTCTATTGCGAGTTTTGTCTTTCCTCTTCCTGTCGGAATGGGAATTAAACAAGGAATGGTTTCGGTTCGATAATTTAATAATATTTCACTCAACTCATCAATAAATTCTTCAGTAAAAAAGATTATCTTAAAACCTTGTCCAATCAACTCTTCAACCACTTTAACACATTCTCCTTTCTTCACATAAACCACCTCAGCGCCCGTAGCAAGAAATGGCATAATCGTTTCCTGCTGACCTACAATTGCTAAAGTTTTACCAGACATCAGAGATACTCTCTTTTAACTCATCAACAGGAACTTCATTCATTTTCCCCCAGTATACCTGGCGCAATTTTTTAATCTCACTTATTTTAAAATGGTAATATGTAAATAACGGTTCAATGCCAAATGTCATCTTCCTTGCCTGTATTAAAAATCCTGTTCTCATCTCTTCACATAATCTTTCTAATTTTAAAAAAGAATGATATTCTTTGATATATGCGCTCCCTTTTTCTATAATTGATACGAATGGTGTGGTAAAAAAATTCTTACCTAAATGTTCATAATCGACATTTAAATTATCAATAAAAAACCTTTTGTCAAAGCTACCTAAAGATATATAAACCTGGTTAAAGATCTCCTGGCTATTCTCAAATTGGCGCGCTCTGAAAAAGCTGCGGATATTCTCAAGGTCAAAATAGAGTTGAAAGTACTCATCAAAAAATAGTGCAAATTTTGCTTTTTCATATAAATATTTACATAAGATTTTATCGAGATTTGTCGAAAGGATAAAAGGATCTTTGTCTACTGCAAATCTTTCTATCTCTTCAATAACCTCATGCCAGGTTTCAACTTCTGATTCTTGTTGTAGATACATTAAATCTTCACTACCCTGTTTTAACTTAACCTTTAGATTATGGATCTGCTCAGGCCAATCAATAAATGACAGAACCTCAGGGGTAATACAATATCGTTTAAAGAATTTTTTAATTTCAATCTCTTCCATAGCAAGACCAGCAGGTATATTATTGTATCCGATATATGGAGTATCAGACAGAAGTGTATTAAAATTTGTTAGTGTTCCGGCAATAAGTCGGTCAAAAAGGCTCCTGGTGAGTAATCTTGCTTCCCTTGCCCGAACAATGCCATTTACATATGCATATCGCGTATCTTCGGTTCCCTTAATCATCGTGATTCTGTTATCTTCATTATTTCACCCTTTTCATCGAGGGTTACTGTTAAAATTCTCTCAATCTCCACTTGATCAACTGTTTCAATCGTTCTCTGGAATTTTAATCTGAAAATTCTTCTAATCCGTTTTGGTCTACCCAGAGACAATTTTCTGTATATGGTATCTTGTGGGCTTATCAGTTTTTCTGTTATCTTTGGTTCAACGCCTTTAAATTCAGGAAATTCCTTTGAAATCTTTCTCTTTATTATGTTTATCTTCCTTGAACCAATCACGATCTCTCCTTACCTCTTACCCTGAAATTTCAGACTGAATGTTGGATCACCATAAAGAACAAACTGCAAAAGCGTCTTTTTGTCATCGTCATCTAAAAAGCCCTGACGTCGGAGCGCTTTACGCGCAAAATCTAACTTGGCATTCTTAAAACTCTCACCCAAGGTCAACCCCTGCTTCATATATTCGAAAAAGTATTTGATCAATAAATCAGCCTCACTTGATGGCGGCGCAACTGGTCCATAAGCAATCGTAGTCGAACCGCAAAATCCATAAATTTCTTTCTCACTCAGAAATTTCAAGGCTAGAGCATTTTTATGCGATTTATTCAGAATATATGCTCCATAACATGCCTCAGATGCAACAACCCCTGAAGCATTATGAATATTTCCAGGTCCTAATGCAACGGGATATTTACCTTTGTCCTGACCATACCAGTTAGCTGAAACCTTGGTGCCATGAAGATTGAAATACAGAAAATTCTTGTTTTGCAGCCATTGGGATTTGAATGTATTGCTGTTAACAGGTGGCGAAATCTTTAAATCCTTTGGTTTTCCAATCTGGCGATAAACATTCTCTGAAGCCTTTTTCCAAACTCTGGCACTGATTCCAAAGGACTTTTTGGACGTTTTACTAAGTTTTTTTAACTGGTTTATGATAAAATTGGCATCTTTATTATCTGGAATGCGTGCACATATTCTATCTGGAATAAGAAAATCACTATCCCTTGATGCATAGGGATTATCTGATAATACCCGTTTATCACTGTCATCACAGGGATTTTTCAATCGAAAAAATGGAATTATTTTATCACCGCCTACAAGCAGCAGAAAATCTATTCCCCCCCATTTTTTTTCGATTTTTAAGATAAAATTTCTGATTAATTGTGCACTTTTCTTTACCTTTTTGACCTGAAATCTATTTGTCCTGTCATAATAGAGAAATTTTATCTTATAATGTTTCTTTGCTTTGATAAAAGAATTAATTGCCTTTTCAAATGTTGAGGTATCACCAATCTGTTTTTTTAAAGCTTCTTTACCACTTAAAATCACCATTTGCATTGTAGATTATATTCAAAAAATAGGCTATGTCAAGAAATGAGCCCCTTTTTAATCAGATTTTATCTACATTCGTGAATAATTCATTACCCATCAGGTCGCGCCCAACATTTTCTTCCAGCATCCAGACCCTAACCCAATAACCATATTTCTAATGCTGGGTTGACATCTGTTTATTTATCAATATAATCATATTATCCGGGGCGTGGCGCAGCGGCTTAGCG
>JAGMEL010000083.1 GCA_023128195.1 Caldifarciminota bacterium
GTGGGTTCAAATCCCACCGCCCCGATAACTTAAGGTATAGGAATTTCACTAATTCCTATACAAATTCTAAATCTGAAATCCTAAATGCTAAACAAATTCAAATATCAAAATTCAAATTTTTTAAACAATGTTTTGATTTTCAGTTTGTCCTCCTTGTTTATTGACAAATAAATAATTTTGAGTATTATATTATAGTAATGTTTTAGTAAATGCTGAAATTTCAGTAAAAACTAATACACTTATTGCGCATAAAAGCTAACACTGAAAGGAGGTTCTATGCCCTGGAGACGAGAACTCAAAAATAATATTCGTACTGTTGAACAATTGAAACAGTATGTCGACTTAACACCAAAACAGAAAAAACAACTCAAAAAGGTCATAGAAAAACACCCGATGAGTATTACGCGGTATTATATGTCCTTAATTGATAAGAATGATCCAAATGACCCTATTAAAAAAATGGTTTTTCCTTCAATAAAGGAATTAGACCTGTCTGGTTCCTATGACCCGAGTGGTGAAATGGAAATAACAAAAATGCCCGGGCTACAACATAAATATGCTTCGACTGCCTTGATCTTATCGACAAACAGGTGTGCAGTATATTGTAGATACTGTTTTAGAAAAAGATTGGTTGGTTTACCAACCGAGGAAATAATAAGCAAATTTGATAATGCAGTAAAATATATTAGCGAACATGAAGAGATAAATAATGTACTTATTAGTGGGGGTGATCCTTTTATATTACCAACAAGAGTGATTGAGAATTTTTTAAAAAAGCTTTCAAATATTCCACATTTATATTTTATCCGTTTTGGAAGCAAAATTCCCGTAATGTTCCCTGACCGGATTATCGAGGACGAGCAACTTTTATCAATATTAAAAAAGTACTCTCTGCCAGATAGCAGGATATACGTCAGCACTCAATTTAACCACCCACGTGAAATTACTAAGAAATCAATACGTGCAATCAATAAGCTTGCTCACCATAACATAGTAATTAATAATCAGACCGTGTTACTAAAAGGTGTGAATGATAAGCCTGAAACATTGGCTGAGTTACAGAATAAACTGGTGGGTATCGGTATTATACCATATTATCTTTTTCAGTGCAGACCTGTGAAAAGAGTAAAACAAAGTTTTCAAGTACCACTCTACAAAGGATGTAGCATTGTTGAGGAAGCAAAGAAAAAGCTTAATGGTCACAGTAAAAGATTCAGGTTTGTAATGTCTCATCGAACTGGAAAGATAGAAATTTTAGGAATTGTGGATAATGATATTTATTTCAAGTATCACGAGGTGAGAAATCCCAAAAATTTTGGGAAAATTTTCAAGAAAAAATTGAATAAAACTGCGGGATGGTTGGATGACCTGTAATTTGAGAGCTCTGAAAAACTATTTTCGAGCTCTCTCGATTATTCACCCCGTGAAATATGAACATAGAATATGGTTTTACTGTATTGAATGTAAATATCCCATATTTTGTTCCTAATTTTAATAACAGTTTTCTTTTATTTCACGGGGCAGAGAGATTATAAATAGATTACAGTGATTCCTAGCTTTCTGATTTTTTCAGAAATCTTTATTTAAAGTATTGACATCTTTCATATATTGTATAAAATATTTAGGTCTGAGGTTTAAATGGCATCAAAAAATAGAAGAAAAAAATTAATACTCCATAATCTACAAATGCGACTTATTATAGCGTTAATGGGATTGATAATTAGTGTTTCGACGATATTGGTTGTTTCGTTATTTTTAATACTCAAAGACAATATTTCTTCTTTGCCTGTTTCTGAAGAGCTGATAAGACGAGTTCTGTCTGATTCCATTTTGCCGGTAATAGTAATTGCAATAATATTATTTATCATAAGCATGTGGGCAATAGTTTTGATAACACATAAAATTTATGGGCCGCTGCATCGACTTTGCGTGTATATTAAAAAAATGAGCGAAGGAGAAATAGTTTATGATCTCAAATTCCGTAGAGGTGATGCAGTAGAAGATCTTAAAGAAATTTATAATGATTTGCGCCAGAGTCTTGAAAAGACTTTACATTATAATTATGCAGAAATGGTTAAAATCTTCTCAGAACTTCAAGACATTTTAGACAAACTATACAACAAAAAAATACAGGATAGGCAGTTATACAATGCATTACAGAGTGCCTGTGATAAATTAGCAAAGGCACTGGACATAACATCTGAAACTATAGAAACAGATAAAGAAAAGTAACACACCTGGCAAAATCTAAATCCATCTAAAGTAATCCACTTCTTGCCTCTTACTTCTTACCTCTTGCTTCTTATTCTCCCAACGGAGCAGGCTGCTATGCCGTAAAACGACTAACTATGCCAATTCATTTTTCATAAGTTGTGCAACCTCAGCAGGTGTGTCGCCCACCTTAATTCCACATTCTTTAAAGACCTTTACCTTTTCTGCCGCAGTACCTGATGTTCCTGATATAATCGCTCCAGCATGGCCCATACGTTTATCAGGTGGTGCTGTTTTCCCGGCAATAAAACCGAACACAGGTTTTTTGAAATATTTTTTTACATATTCTGCAGTATCCTGCTCATCACGGCCACCAATTTCACCAACAATTACAACTGCTTCTGTATCATTATCTTGAGCAAAGAGTTCTAAACAATCAATAAACTTGGTTCCAATAATTGGGTCACCGCCAATACCAATACACGTAGATTGACCAAGCCCCACCTTTGTAATATGATCAACAATTTCATAGGTCAAAGTGCCGCTTCTTGAAATCACACCGACCTTGCCCTCTTTAAAAATATGACCGGGTAAAATACCGACTTTTGCCTCACCCGATGAAACAATACCTGGTGAATTTGGTCCGACCAAACGGCAATCCTTATTTTTTAAATAAGCAGTAATCTTGACCAATTCAATTGTGGGCAGCCCTTCCGAGATACAGACAATCAATTTAATGCCCGCATCAATTGCTTCATAAATTGCACTTGATGCAAACCGGGCAGGAACAAAAAGAACTGAGGTATTTGCCGCAGTCTGTTTCACTGCATCCGCTGCAGAATTAAAAACAGGTACACCCTCGACCTCCATGCCACCTTTTCCAGGCGTGACTCCAGCCACAACTTTGGTTCCGTAGTTTAGCATCTGACGTGTATGAAAACTTCCATCCCTACCAGTTATGCCCTGGACCAAAAGTTTTGTATTGTTATTGATGAAAATACTCATTATTATCTCCTTTTGTTTACTTTAGTAATTCAATTGCCTTTTTAGCACCTTGATCCATGGTCTGGGTAAAGATCAGGCCTGCTTCTTTCAAGATTTCCATTGCCTTATCTTCATTTGTCCCGGTTAATCGAGCAATAATCGGCTGTTTGATATTCAAATCCTTTTTCGCCTGTAAAATTCCATTTGCCACATCATCACAGCGTGTAATACCGCCAAATATATTAAAGAAAATCACCTTTACATTCTTGTCTTTTAAAAGAATCTCTAAAGCATTCTTCACCTTTTCAGGTGAGGAAGACCCACCGATATCCAGAAAGTTGGCAGGTTCACCACCAAAATGTTTAACCAGATCCATGGTCGCCATTGCCAGACCGGCACCATTAACAACACACCCTATATTGCCGGAAAGCTTAACATAGGATAGGTCTTGTTCACGCGCAAGTAACTCGTTCTCGTCCTCACTCTCCCTATCGCGCATCGATTCAACATCAGGATGCCGGTAAAGGCCATTATCATCAAAATTAAGCTTGGCATCCAGAGCAATAAGCTTTCCTGAAGTATCGACAACGAGTGGATTTATCTCGGCTAAAGATGAATCGAGTTCAATAAATAGTTTATACAATTTTTCCGTTATTGAAGCACATTCAAAAGCTCTTTTTGGTTCTTTGTAAAGAAATAGACCTATTTCTCTTGCCTTGTGAGACATAAGACCCACTAACGGATCAGCATAAACCTTATAGATTGCCTCAGGTCTCTGTTTTGCTATCTCTTCAATCTCCACGCCACCTTCTTTACATGCCATCATCACTGTTTTCTTTGTAGTACGGTCATTAATAATACCGAGATATGCTTCACTGGCAATAGAAACCGCCTCAGATACCAGAACCTTTTTTACCGGTATACCCTTTATCTCCATACCCAAAATCTTTTCTGCATAGTCTTTAAGTTCGTTCTCATTTTTGGCTACCTTTATTCCACCCGCCTTACCTCGTCCACCAACCATTACCTGTGCCTTTATTACGCACGGTATACCAATCTCTTTTGCAGCAGCAATTATTACCTCATCAATGTTTTGACACATCTTCTCTTTAGGCGTGGGGATACCATACTTTTTAAAAATTTCCTTTGCCTGATATTCATGAACTTTCAATTTGTCCTCCTCTTTTTGACCCCATAGGATAGCCAGGTTTTTACTAAAGTCAATACTCTACCTTGGTTTAAGGTTGATAGGTTTGGGTTAAGAAGCTGGAATATTCTTGAGAATTTGTCTATCAAGCAGCGCGGCGGATTGGCGCTTGGAATTTGTAATTTTCAGTTTGTATTTTTTAAATTATCAGTCCATTCAGGAACCACACTCCTGAAAATGGTGTCGATTGTCTGTTTAAAACCTTTATCAAGACAATTTCTTTCAAGGTCTGCAAGTGCCTGTCTATATTCTTGTGCTGTAATACGCCGGTTAATCTTTTGAAAACGGACGGCTTTGAATGTTGGATAATATTGTGCCATAGGATTTACCACTGTATTTTTTGACAATTCCTGGCTGATAAATTCAAAACATTTTTTACTCCCTGCAATATTATTCGGCAGGACAAGGTGTCGGATTAAAAGCCCTTTCTTTGCAATACCATTTTCTACTACTAAATCACCAACCTGTGAATGCATTTCCTTTAACGCTGGTCTCATAATATCCCAGTATTTTGGCGCACTGGAATATTTTTCAGCATATTCATTATCTGCATATTTTATATCGGGCATATAAATATCCACAATGCCATCCAATAATCTTAATGTTTCAATAGCTTCATAACCACCACAATTATATACGAGGGGAATGTTCAAACCTTTTTCCTGGGCAATACTCAATGCCCTGATAATTTGAGGCACCCAGGGTGTTGGCGTAACAAAATTAATATTGTGGCAGCCCAGGTTTTGTAACCTTAGCATCATCCGGGCAAGTTCTTCGAGGGCTACCTCTCTACCCATACCAAGTTGACTGATCTCATAATTCTGGCAGTATACACAATGGAGATTGCAATGGGTAAAAAAGATCGTACCTGAACCGTGTTTGCCAACCAAGGGCGGTTCCTCACCAAAGTGTTGATGATATGAAGAAATTTTAACTTCTGATCCTGCTTTGCAATTTCCAATCTCGCCTTTCAATCTATCGACCTTGCACTTACGGGGACAGACCCGACAGGGCGAGAGTAGATTATAAAATTCATCAATCAATTCTTTTGTTATTTTTTTCATCACCTACCTATTTTCCCTTATTTACCCCTCTTTTCCCTTTTTTACCCTTGTTTACCCCTCTTTTTTGCCTTCT
>JAGMEL010000084.1 GCA_023128195.1 Caldifarciminota bacterium
TCTTTGTCGGGATTATCTAAAGCAATATTCAACACATCCAGTGCCGAATAAACGATTCTTGGTGAAAAAGTTTCCAGGCTGGCTTTTGAACCGGGAACCCTCACCATATCTCCAAAGGTTGTAATGATAACGTTCTTCTGGTGAGCAAGAGCAATAGCATAATCTATTGTGTTCTGTGTAGTAACGCAAACAGGACATCCTGGACCGGATAAAAGATTCAAATTCTCCGGCAGCATTCCCCTGATACCTGCTCTTGCAATTGCCATTGTATGAGTACCACAGACTTCCATAAAATTGAGCCGATCTGTGTTAAAGACAGATATGGCGCGAATAATTTTTCCGGCGATATTATCTATCAATTTGTAAATCAGGATTTTTGAAAAAATTAAATCTTTTCAATCTTTGGGCGATATACTTGAACTGTGTTTCGACCAGCCCCTTTTGCACTATAAAGTGCTTGATCTGCCAATTTTATCAATTCAACACCATTAGCCCCATCATCCGGGTAGGATGATACTCCAGCTGAAAATGTTACCTTTACTTTTTGCTTACCGCGTGCGAAATCATACATCTCCAGATCACGCAGAAGAACATCGATACTTTTTGCAGCCTCCTGTTTCTTAATCTCCGGGCACATAACGATAAACTCATCACCTCCATAACGGGCAAGTGTATCAATTTTGCCAAAGTGCTTTTTAAAAATCTGGGCGAAGCGTATTAACAGCTGATCACCTGCCTGATGGCCATATGTGTCATTATATGCCTTAAAATTATCTAAATCAATAATCGCAACAGAAAGGTTGTGCTGGGATCTTTTTGCACGATTGATCTCATCCATGAAGCGTTCTTTAAAATAACCAATGTTGTATAATTTCGTTAACGGATCAGTACGAGCGGTAAATGTAATATCTTCAAAACTTTGCATATTATTAAGTGCAACTCCTGCGATATTTGTAACGACTCCTAATAAGTTTCTTTCTCGCTCGCTCAAATCTTTTTTACCCGTAATGGCGATAACGCCAAATCTCTTATTCTGATAGGATAGGGGATAACATACATCAGGATTGAATATAGGATATGGTTCTTGTATCCCTAACATGGCAAATTCTCGTTCCCCGATAGGAATTTTCTTTTCAAAACTAACGCCAACCTTTCCTTTACTATATTTATCGTCTAATTCATAGACAAGCCTCGGTATCCAATCTTCGCTTAAACCACGATGTGCAACGATATTCAACCTTTTTTCTCCTTCATCCGAGAGAAAAACTGCGATTTCTTTAGGATTCAGACAGTTTTCCAAAAGTCCGGCAATTTCTTTTGCAATTTCTTCAGATTTTAATCTTGATGTAAGTCTTATCATTGAAGCGAAAAAGATATTATCAACTGAATTTATTTTCTTTAACTCATCCTCAAGTTGGATATTCACCTTTTTCTGTCTGTCCAATTCATCGGCAAGTACGTCGGGCTTATATAAACCTTCTGTTTTTTTCTTTATCCCGGATATCGTAGTAATCAGAATGACAACAATGGTCACAAATATTAGCCCCAGTATAATCTGTATAAAAATTGCAATATCCATATTGAATTTTATTTAATTTACGTCAAATGTCAACAATTATATGACTGCGTTGCCGGAGTTTTAAATATCATAAAGCCGCTATTCCATCATTTTCAATTCAAATTCACTAACCGCAGTACGCTCCTTACCGCTAAGTAAATCTTCAATCCTTAATACGATAATATAATGTCCCGGCATCAGATCCATAGGGTGGTATTCTACTGCAATATATGCAACATCGCCAGCTTCAAAGTAATCCTTAGTCATTACATCAACGATCTCCTTTCGCATTTTTCCTTTATTATACACCTCATAGGTCGTTCTTATTCGATGCATGCTATTCTTGGTTTCTAAATTGTAGACTTCAGCATAAAAATAGAAAACTTTGTGAACCGGTAATACTGATTGTGTTAAAGGGATAACGCGCCCCACAGGTTTATTGAACTTTTCATCGGTAAATGAACCATCAATTAGCTTAGCCGGGATAAGATCGCTAATCTCTTTGGCATCGTTATAATAATCAAGAAGGTTTACCCCTAAGGTTTTTTTGCCAACCTTCCTGTTTTTGATGTCTGCAAGTTCAATTTCGAGACGGTATTCCTCTGGTTCAAGCCAGAAATTAACCTCGTCAAAATAAATTCCCTGTTCATCTTCCCGGGGCATTAAAATACACTTCTTTTCTCTAATAAGATTATCCTCTTTATCAAATATTTGAATGTTCCTTGAAATTAACAGACCTGTTGTATCTTCAATTTCCAGTGTAATATAAACCTCAAGACGGGTCAGATTCTTTTTCTGCCGAAATCGTCCACATGCAATGCTGAATTTCAGTAATGCGGTCGGTTCAATTTCAAAAAAAGTATCTGGCGCCACTTCCTTTAGATAAGGTATCCCCACTTTATCACCAAATTCTGATTGAGCAATTAGCTCGTAAGCGCGTGCACTTCTTATAAAATCGAATATAATACCGTGTCTTTTATAGGTCCATATCTCAGCCGGTTTTACCTTTTCTTTAGTTTTAATTGCCAATTTTTTCTGTGGTGTAATCTCTTCTCTTATTGAGGGCGGGCCATATATAACATATATCGGTATTCGATCATCGCTTAGCGGGGCATAACGCCCAAATTGTCGGTAGGCATATTCTATCCGCTCTTCAAATTCTTGCCGTTGTGATTCTTTTTTCTCGTACCAGTAATTTTCATAATATTTAGCTCGTTCAGTTGGCGATTCCAGATTCAGATATTCTACTGCTGCAAGCGAGTCGACACTCTGTAGACCGAGAAATATCTTGCGTTCTTTTTCAAGAAGACGATAATAGCGTGTTGCAAAAATATTTACAACAGCACAACAGATGAATAATAACACAAGTAAAACGAAACCTATTTTTAATCCCTTATTTCTCACTCGTATTCCTCGGTTTCTTGCCTATATGTTCCTGGAGCAATGTCAATGAGCCATTTTTTATCATCAATATCTTCTTCTCCAGATTTAAAGATTTTAACTATCACGGGGTTTCCATCACACATTTTATCACAGAACAAAACACTGAATCCCTGAGCATAGTAGTACCAAATCTCAAGTGGCCTTCCCCAATCACTAATTGGCATATCATTAATATCATCAGGAGGACCATTTTTAATGTAGAATCTTCCTCTTTCCGAATCCCTGCCTTTTAACAAATGTATTGCAAATTTATCATCCGCCTCGAGTATTCTTTTTTCAAATTGCCAGTAATCATTTTTTGACCAAAAATTTTTAAGATAACGTCTTTTCTCATAGTCACGAAGCGTGCTAAATTTCTTATATTCATGGGTACTTGTTATATAATGGATGTCCCGGTAGAACTGCATGTGAGCGGTTTCGTCAAACAAGAACCGAATGCTCAGTCTCTTTTGACGGGAAACAGATGCATTCAATGCTGAATCAAAAACCTCAACTATATAGGTGTAGTTACCATCAATGAAGTCACCAAGTGCTATACGAAAGGTATCAATCTGAGTATATGCATATTTCAACCGTTGCTCATGCTTCTCGAATACCGTCTCATCAAGGCTATCAATAATCTGATATTTTACTCTGTAATAGAGACTATCCGGAACCAGACCGTAAATTTCCAAGTAAGAAAACAGCGTATCGCGATTCGTAAATGCTTGATCAATTAAAGGAGTAAATGCACAACCATGGCATACGAATCTGCTTTTACGATTTCTTGAACCTAATATAAGATCACTACAATAGAATAGAATAGTGTCGGACAGGACTTCAATTTCCCCCTCGTAGGCGAGCCTATGGCTCCCTGACTCAATGATAAAGCAGTAGGAAAAATTACCGGGATATAAATAGAACGGAATATAATCAATAAAATAATCCGCTTGTTGCAGGGCAGTTACGTATGCACCCTTTACTCCCTCTATGTGCGCAGAATCGTTTTTTTCCTCATTATAAATATCTAAGCGACAAGAGTATTTTTTAAAAATCGAATCCTTTGGTGTTAATAAAGACTCCTCCGGGGAAAGTATCTGACTTATCGGCAGTTTATACCATGCCTCTATATAACCACCTTCAAAACGGTAGAATTCCATCGTAAAATGGAACGTTGTCATTATACATAGTATCACAAGCATTGAAAAACCTCTCATAATGATTATAATAACATCATCTTCAATGTCAAGGTTAAATTTGCTCCCAGTACTGTTATTTAAACGTTGACCAACAGGACATTTTTGGATACAATAGCTAATGATTAAAGGATACTTCACTTTTGTCCTCCATTCCCATCTGCCCTGGGTATTAGGACACGGCAGATGGCCTCATGGCACAGACTGGTTAAATGAAGCAATTGCTGAATGTTATATTCCGCTATTGAACAAGATTATTCAATTGGCGGATGAGGGGTATCATCCCCGGCTAAACATCGGCATTACGCCAATCCTGCAGGAACAATTACGATCACCGATTCTAATTAATGAATTTGAATATTATTTAAAAAATAAGATTGAAGCTGCGGATAATGATATTAAAGAATTTTCTAAAAAAGGACAGAAAACTTTTTTACAAATAGCAATGATGTGGAGAGATTATTATCTAAGAATCAGTGAAGATTTTAAAGATAAATTTAAAAAAGATTTGCTTAAATCCTTCAGCCAGCTGCAAAAACAAGGCTACATTGAAATCATGACCTCAGCTGCAACCCATGGTTATCTGCCACTTCTGAAAAACGATCGTTCAGTCGATGCCCAGATAAATCTGGGTGTCCAGGTTTATAAGAAAAATTTTGGCCAGGCGCCAAACGGCATCTGGTTACCGGAATGTGCGTATCGCCCTTCATACAAATGGACACCGCCCGTTGGCGCTGACAAAACATCATATAATAGAAAAGGCGTAGATGAATTTTTAAGTAAACATAATTTAGAATATTTTATTATTGATTCTCATCTCTTAAAAGGAGGTAAGGCAATCGGTGTCTATTTAGCAAGGTTCAAAGCCCTGAAAAATCTCTGGCAGCATTTTGAAAAAGAATTTGTTGAAATCAAAGAAGATTTTGAAAAAAGTCCTTATGAAATATATCTGGTCTCCTCAAATTTTCAAATAAAACCGGTTGCTGTCTTTTCTCGTGATCCGGAAACCGCACTGCAGGTCTGGAGCGGCGATTCAGGCTATCCTGGAGAAGCGCAGTATCTTGATTTCCACAAGAAAAAATTTCCGGGTGGTCTAAGGTACTGGTGTGTCACAGATCCGAAGATTGATCTCGCTTTGAAGGAAATTTATAATCCCGATGTGGTCGAAGATAGAGTAAAAACACATGCCCGACATTTTGTCTCATTGGTAAAAAAGATATCCACACAATATTATGAGAAGAAAAAAAGACCCATAGTAATCTGCACGCCATTCGACACTGAGCTGTTTGGGCACTGGTGGTTTGAAGGACCAAACTGGCTCTATTATGTTCTTAAATTTATTGAACAAGACAAAGAGATAGAACTCGCAACAGGCAAAACCGTCCTCGAAAATCTCGAGCATGATAAAATCATCTCTTTGCCTGAAGGTTCCTGGGGAGAAGGTGGATTTCATTATATTTGGCTAAACCAACTAAATGATTGGACCTGGAACAGAATTTATGAAGCAGAGGACGAGTTCTATTCACTTTATGATAAATTTGCTGATTCCCGGAATGAAAAAGCGCTCCGTATTTTAAAACAACTCAGCCGTGAATTATTACTTCTCCAATCCTCGGACTGGCAATTTCTTATTTCTACACTAAGTGCGCGTGACTATGCCGAGCTCCGTTTCCGCAGCCATTTTGAAAATTTCAAGCAACTGGCGCGCATGCTAAAAAAGGAAAAGATTGAACCGGATAAAATCAATTTCTTAAAAGATTTAGAAACCCAGGATAACTGTTTTGAAGATCTGGATTTATCAATTTTTAAAAGAAAATAGTTTAATCCATGATAAATCGATGAATCACATAATCAAATTATTATTGACTTTTCACCCGTTTTAATTATTCTAATCTAATAATGATCGAAGTTAAAGAATGGATATTCGAAAGAGAGCGAATGGTAAAGGAACAAATTATCGCACGAGGAATAAAAGACAACCGGGTTATTGAAGCAATGAAAAAGGTTCCAAGACATCTGTTTGTCGATAAAACATACTATCACCAGGCTTATAATGACTATCCTCTTCCTATTGGACATGACCAGACAATTTCCCAGCCTTATATGGTAGCAGCAATGACTGAGATTTTAGAATTAAAAGGTAATGAAAAGGTTCTCGAAATCGGTACGGGTTCAGGTTATCAAACTGCTATTTTAGCTTTGTTATGTTCAAAGGTTTACTCAATCGACAGAATTTCGGAATTGACAAGGAAAGCACGTTTGAAGGTTGATAATCTGGGATTTAAAAATATCAATTTGATAGTCGGAGACGGAAGTTTAGGCTGGCCTGACTATGCACCTTATACCGGCATTTTGGTTACTGCCGGTGCGCCGGAAATACCCAATACATTAATCGAACAGCTGGATGAAAATGGTAGGTTAGTAATCCCGGTAGGTAATGAGTTTTCCCAAATTTTAAATTTAGTAAAAAAACATAAAGGGCGAATATACCGAAAAGAATTTTTTGGATGTACGTTCGTCCCACTAATTGGCAAGAGTGGCTGGCATAAATAACGGGGCGTGGCGCAGCGGCTTAGCGCGCATGGTTCGGGACCATGAGGCCGTGGGTTCGAATCCCACCGCCCCGATTATTAGGGAACAGGGCACAGGATATAGGGAACAAAATACAAGGAACAGGGCACAGGATACAGGGAACAAAATACAAGAAACAGGGAGATAAGGTGAATAAAAGAAGAAAAATTATTGCGGTAATTGGTGGGGCTGACCCGGATGAAGAAAGTTTAAAGATTGCTGAAAAGATTGGTTCGTTAATTGCTCAAAGAAAAGCCATATTAATTACCGGTGGCATGGGCGGGGTTATGAACGCTGCATCCCGGGGTGCAAAAAAGGAAAACGGATTGGTCATCGGCATTCTTCCAACCAGTGACAAAAACAAAGCCAACCCATATGTGGACATCCCGATTGTCACCGGCATGAGCGAGGCGAGAAATATCATGATTGCCAGAACATGCGACGGTGCCATTGCTATTGATGGTCGATACGGTACGCTCTCTGAAATTGCCTATTGTTTGATGCTCGATGTTCCTGTAATAGGTATAAACACATGGGAAATTGCCGCACCAATCATTAAGGCAAAAAATGCAGAAGAGGCAGTTGATATTGTCTTTGAAAGAATTTTGAAATGAAGCCCTTGATAGCCATATTTCAGCCCTTTTCTGCCCTTTTTCAGCCATCTAAATCAAAGGAGTAATTATGGATCTCAAAAAATGTATTCGTAATATCCCTGATTTTCCACAAAAAGGTATTATGTTCAAGGACATTACTACACTTTTAAAAAAACCGGCGGTCTTTAAATATACAGTTGATGCGATCGTTGATAGATATAAAAACAAAAATATCAGCAAGGTAGTATCTGTCGAGGCACGTGGTTATATTTTTGGTGGCGCGATTGCATATAATCTAAACTGCGGGTTTATACCAGTTCGTAAACCTGGTAAACTGCCAGCGGAAACCATTTCTATGGAATATACATTAGAATATGGCAAAAATACTATCGAAATACATAAGGATGCAATTAATAACAGTGAAAGGATTTTAGTCTTTGACGACCTCCTCGCAACTGGCGGTACAGTTCTGGCGACCTGTCAACTTATTGAAAAGTTAGGTGGTGAGATTATTGGGTGTGCATTTCTTATTAATTTAACGTATTTAAACGGAGCAGAAAAACTAAAAGGTTATAATGTATTCTCCCTGATTGAATATTAATTTGAGGGAAAAATTTATCTATCTATTCGTACTCTTCTTCATTGCTAATAATCTCTGATCTACAACATGGAAGATCTCATTTTCCGGGATGCCGGAACTTGAAGAATACTCAAGATAAGCAAATGTTACTGAACTCTTCATTTCTCTGTTTTCAGTTGTAAACGATTCTTTTGAAAACAGTTTTCTTATCTTCTCGCCATAGGTTCTTGCCTTTTCCCCGGTAACTTCAGGTAGTACTACCACAAACTCATCACCGCCCCACCGGGCAACAATATCAGTTCTTCTAAAACTCGTCTTCAATATCTGTGCAAACTTACTCAAAACCTGGTCGCCAATATTATGGCCGAGTTCGTCATTGATTCTCTTTAAACCATCAATGTCAAAAAGCACTATTGCTAATCGACCATTGCCTCTTTTTACCCTGCTTATCCCTTCAGATAATTTCTGTTCAAAATAGCGCCTTGTATGCAAACCGGTTAAGGGATCCTCTATTGAGATCTTATATAACATCGCATTTGCCAAACAGAGCGAGATATGCTTCAAAAGATTTAAGAGTAAAATTTTATTTTCCTTGGATAGGATATCAGCACGTTCTACAACCAAAGAACCGATTACCCTTTCCCTTGTTGACAGAGGAAGCTCAATTGAATTAGTAGTATTCTGAGATTTTACATATTCAACATTGTACAGGTTTTTCCCATCGTAGCCTTTTGCAAAATAAATTCTTTGCTCCGAATCTTCAAGGAAAATTGTTACGTTCTGAGCATTTATGAATGAATAAACCTTTTCAAGGATCGTTTTTATTAGGTGATCAAAATCGAGGACTCCTTCAAATTCTCTAACAATCTCATTCAGCTGTTCCTCCTCCTGAATTCGCTTCTTAACCTTTTCCTGATATTTGGACATCTGATAGCCAATTGCGGAAAGCAGAAGGATACTCAGAATGAGTGGTATTGTTGCACCAAATCCATAGCCATTGTAAAGTAATGCCATTGATATACCAAACGGATATATAAGCATCTCGATGAAATCTGCTCCAATGCCTTCTTCTTTTATATACTTCCAAAAATTCTCTTGTCCAAGAATTGTGTGGATCGAAAAGAATATTTCATTGAGAACTATTATTGAGAGAATTGCCAAAACCTCACGTAGAGGAATTGGGAAATAATAAATGAGTAACCCGACTACCAGATATATCAAACCGTATACACCAGCATTATATAACCCCATCTTGAGTGTTACTGAATATTTACCAGTGTCTTTCCTTGTAAGATGTTTTAAATTCCTTAAAAACCAGCTAGAAATAACAGTTATTACAGCAATAAAAGCAGCTACCTTACCACCAAAAACAAGAAGCAGGAAAAAATAAATAACAATATCAAATGATATGATAGTATTTCGTACTGATATATAAAACAAGGCAGCTGCAATAGCGACAAAAATGAAAATAAGATGGTCAGGGAAAGGAGGAAAAGTAGTATCAAAAAATAAAATCTGAGAAAATGGTAATCCAATACCTATTACTATAATAAAAACCTCATAGAATAATTTTAGTTTCTTCATCATCAGTCAATTATAATCATATCTCTTTTATTGTAAAGCCCATTTTTTGATTATAGTGAAATTTTGTGATTTTCTCATTCCTTTAATATTGACAAACAATATCTCTCAGTGTATTATAATCAATGAGAACTGGAATCGCAGAAATGCCCCTACATTATGGAAAAGCACCTCGATGGCTATTTGATAAGATGGTCAAACTATCAAGGGCAATCATTGAAGTAGTCGTTATTGAGAAAGGTGCGAATGAATTTCTCTGTCGAATCTCTGACCCTTTTTGGTTTCAGGCATTTGGTTCTGTTCTGGGATTTGACTGGCATTCATCAGGAGTCACTACCACGGTCTGCGGCGCAATGAAAGAGGGGACAAAAGATATATCAAAAGACCTGGGAATCTATTTCTGCGGTGGTAAAGGCGCAGCGTCGAGAAAAACTCCCATGCAGATACAAACAATTTCTGAAGGGTTGTCAATCAACCCGGAACGATTGGTATACGCATCAAAGATTTCAGCGAAAGTAGATAATACCTGTGTGCAGGACGGGTATAATCTCTATCATCATATGTTTATTTTCACAAAGAATGGTAACTGGAGTGTTGTCCAACAGGGGATGAATCCTGAAAATCATATTGCCCGAAGATACCATTGGCTCTCATCAAATGTAAAATCCTATGTCTGCGAGCCACATACTGCGATCTGCTGTGACCGTGAACAAGCTTCTTTGAATATGGTCGCGCTGGAAAGCAAATCATCTCGCAACATCGTAGCAACTATTGCAAAAGAGCACCCTGACAAAGTATTAAAAGAAACCAAAAAAATTCTCCGGATGCCAATGCGCCATCCTGTCGTAAAATTGGATATTAATCCAAAATACTTCCATAAAATCCTTTTAAAAACTTATGAACAATCACCAGATAATTTTGAAAAATTGATAACGATTCGAGGGGTAGGACCTAAGACAATCAGGGCATTAGCACTCATCGGTGAATTACTCTATGGTGACGTACCTTCGTTCCGTGACCCAGCACGATATTCATTTGCCCACGGTGGCAAGGATGGTTATCCCTATCCCGTGAACAAAAAAACATACAACAACTCAATTGCCTTTTTAGAATCAGCAATTAAAAAGGCAAAGATTGGACAAACCGACAAACTAAAAGCCCTTAAAAGGCTTACGTTTATTAATGAACGCATCATTTACGAGACGAAGTGAACGTAAATGATATGCGTGAATTAACCTCGCACCTTATTTTGCTTAATGTGTACGCATTGATTACGCATTCTGTAGATCCCAGGGAATAAATAGTGGTTTATCTGCATACTTATGCCGAACAAGGTGCGGGGTCAAATTCGACTACAGAC